>DVNH01000028.1 GCA_018714565.1 Candidatus Merdicola faecigallinarum
AACATCCAAAAAAATAGAGCAAAAGCTTGCCATTACAATAAGAACGAGACTCCGACGAATCCATCTTCTTGCCACTATATTATCGGAAAGATATAGTGTGAAGGCGGAGAAACACAAAGCATGTGCTAATCCATTAGTTGCAACCAGTAATGACTCTAACATAGTTAGACCCTCCTTTGTGCTAGCATACATAATATCATAAGAAAAAAAGCTAGAAATGTCAAGAAAAGGAAGCAGAAGCTAAAAGAAAAACAGAAAAGATAAGAAATGTAGGAAAACGACTAGTAATGAAAAAATATAGGAAAAAGAGAACGAATAGTACAAAAATAAGATAAAGATAAAAAGAGAGAACTAAAATAATAAAATGAATGAGGAAATATAAAGAAAAAACTGGGAAAGGAGGATATGGTATTCTAAATGCCATAGAAAGAGTATGTATCATAATTGGGAAGAATTAGAAAGATCAATCATAGGATGCAAAGCATGTAAATTATGTCAGAATCGAACCAATATTGTATTTGCAGATGGAAATAAAAACGCAGATGTTATGTTGATAGGAGAAGGACCGGGAGCAGACGAAGATAGGATAGGGATTCCCTTTGTAGGAAAAGCAGGACAATTGATGGATAAAGCTTTTGAAGGTCTAAGAATTGATCGTAGTAAATTATACATTGCCAATATTGTGAAATGTAGACCACCAAATAATCGTGTGCCGGAAAAAGAAGAAGCAGAAGCTTGCTTAAATTATTTAAGAAATCAAGTGATTTTAGTAAGACCACAAATTATTGTATTGATGGGAAGTACAGCTTTAAAAAATATTTTAGGACAAGAATATGGAATTACATCAGCAAGAGGAAAATGGATTCAAAAAAAAGAAATATTGTATATGCCAACTTGGCATCCAGCAGCGCTATTAAGGGATGATACTAAAAAAATAGAGTTCTGGAAAGATTTTAAGAAAATAAAAGAAATGGCAGAAGAGAAAAAAATTAATATATTGAAGGAAATATAAGGAGGAAGAGATGAAGCAATCTTATATCAAAGAATTAGATTACGAGTTATTAAATAAAAAAGTAGCCTATAAGGGAAAAAGAATTACAGTAGAAGAGTTAAACTATTATAACCCAAGAGATCATAAAACGATTTATCGTGAACATGTTTTAGCAGGAGATGCCGCAATTATTATGCCCGTTACAGAAAATGAAGAAGTAATCATGATTCAAGAGCCAAGAACTCCTGTCGGAAAGATTGTACTAGCATTTCCAGCAGGGATGATAGAAGAAGGAGAGACTCCAGAAGAAGGAGCAATAAGAGAATTAGAAGAAGAAACAGGATACCATGCCCAAAATATAAAGAAATTAAGAGAAGTTTATCCAGCAATTGGATATTCCAATGAAAGGACGATTTTGTTCTTAGCAACTAATCTAGTGAAAACACAAAGACATTTAGATCCTACTGAAGATATAAAAGTATTAAAAATTCCATTAAAAGAAGTAAAAGAAATGTTGGATAAGAATGAAATTATTACTTCAAATGAAACAGTTGCTTTAATGCACTATTTTAATTATGAAAGAAAAGAAGATAAAATCTAATTTACCAAGATTTTTATAAGTTGAAAATAGATGATTGAAATTTCTTATTAGGATGCTAAGTCAGATTTGTTGACTTTTATTAGGAAAAACTCTAAAATGAAACGAGCAATGAATAATAAAAATCGGAGGAATTTTTGTGGAAAATAGAGAAGAACAAATAGCAGAATACACAAATTATTGTTTAAACTGTAAAGTAAAACCATGCCAAAAAGGATGTCCATTAGAAAATGATATTCCAAATTTTATTCAATCTGTAAAAAATAATAAAATAGAGGAAGCATTTCAAACTTTAATAAAAACTACTGTACTTGGAAGCCTATGTGGAAGAATTTGTCCGCATTTTAAACAATGCCAAGGAAGCTGTGTAAGAGGGATAAAAGGAAATCCTGTTTCCATTGGAGAAGTAGAAGCATATGTGTTTGATAAAGCGATAGAAAAGGGATTAAAAATAAACAAAGAAATAAATGAAAGTTTAAAGGGAAAAAAAGTAGCAATCATAGGAAGTGGGCCTTCTAGTTTAACTGCTGCCGCATTTTTAGCAAGAGAAGGCATAACTGTTACAATTTATGAAAAACAGGAGAAATTAGGAGGAATTTTAAGATATGGAATTCCGTCTTTCCGATTAGGAAAAGAGATATTAGATAAAACAATTAATATAATTTTGGAATTAGGAATTAAAGTAAAAACAGAACAAAATCTAGAGGAAAATCTTTTTTTAAGTGATTTAGAGAAAGAGTATGATGCTGTCTTTTTAGGAATAGGAGCAAATAAGTCTTCTAAAATGGAAATTGAAGGAGAAGAATTAAAAGGTGTATATGGTGGTAATGAGTTATTAGAAAAAGGAATTCATCCAAACTATACAGGGAAAAAAGTAGCAGTTATTGGTGGTGGTAATGTAGCAATGGATACCGCCAGAACCATAAAAAGAATGGGAGCAGAAAAGGTATTTGTTATTTATCGAAGAGCAGAAGAGCAAATGCCAGCAGAAAAAAAAGAAATAGAAGAAGCAAAAGTAGAGGGAATTAAGTTTTTATTCCAAAATAATATAGTAAAGATAATAGGAAATGAGAAACAGGAAGTAGAAAAAATAGAGTGTATCAAAACAGAATTAGTACAAAAAGAAGGAGAAGTAAGAAAGAGCCCAGTAAATATAATAGGATCCAATTATGAAATGGAAATGGATTATGTAGTAATGGCAGTGGGATCTAAGACGGATAGGGAGTTACTATCTACATTAGATATGGAACTTACGAATTATGGATATCTTAAAGTGAATGAGAAATATCAAACCTCTAAAAAGAAAATTTTTGCTGGAGGAGATTTAATAGGAACAAAAGCAACTGTTGCGTGGGCTGCGAGATCAGGAAGAGAAGCGGCAAAAGAGATAAAAGAATTTTTACTTTTAGAAAAGGAATAGCGAATAATTTTATAAGAAAAGTCGTCATATGTACAGATTGCTTCGCAATCGCACAGACTAAAGTAACTTAACCTTGTTACTCCAGAAATTTCTGACGAAATTTCCTACGTAATAAGAAAAGTGGCTCCGCCACATCTACAGATTGCTTAAAAATTGTACGGACTGAGGTAACGTAACCTTGTTGCTTCAGAAAAATCGTCAGATTCTTCTGGAGCAATAAAAAGAATGATAGAAATTTATTTTCTATCATTCTTTTTATTTTTATCTAAATGATCAATCTAGAAAAAATATATTAATTAAAAAAATTGATATTTAATACTAGCGATCCACTTCTTCATTTTCATTTGTAGATTTGAAAAATAATTTTCTAATTTTTTGGAAAAATAAAACAATTGGATTTGTGGAAACTACAGTAATCTTTTGTGATGTAGCATCATTTTCCAAAGCATTATATTTTTGTTCTAATTGATCCATCATATTAATATAATATGAGTTAAAAAAGTTATTTCCTTCTACTGAACCAATGACATTTTTATAATTATATAATTTTCTTCTAAAATTTTCTACTTCTTCTAGATTTTCAATTTCTTTAAAAGCTTGATTAAAATAAGAAGTAAGAATTAAATTTTGAGAATCAATGAATAACTTTTGGATCGTATCTTTTAATTTTGCAATCTTCTTATTTAATGAAATATCTGTGTGTTCAAGGTTTTCTAATTTATGATTTGCTTTTAATAATTCTTCCTCAGCAGATAAAATTTTATCAAAATTAGACTCTAGAGTATAGAAAGTCTTTTCAGAAGTTGCTTCAATAAAAGCATCTTTAAAATGATCATTACTATGAAAAGTACTGTCAAATAATACATATTCGTCTGTAATATATGCCATTT
Source organism: Candidatus Merdicola faecigallinarum (assembly GCA_018714565.1). Lineage (GTDB taxonomy): Bacteria > Bacillota > Clostridia > TANB77 > CAG-508 > Merdicola > Merdicola faecigallinarum. The sequence continues at coordinate 3,900 of DVNH01000028.1, forward strand.
GCTCAATTAACTTACAAATGAGTGGATAGCAATTAGGACTAATTGTATCAAAAGTAATACCATAATATTTTACAGTATCTTTTGGTGCATTTAAAGCTTTTGCTGTAGCATATTGAACAGCTGCTTCGTTTAGTGCAAGACCATGGACTTTGTATTGCGTTAAATCACAAAGGCCAAGTCTTAACAAAAATCCTTTTTTATCTTTTCTTTCTTGTAGATAATGAATACATTCATGTAATGCATATTTTGTGATTTCTGAAAAAGGAACTTCTACATTAAAATAAATAGAAGAATTTTTGTAAAAATAATTTGCTTGTGAATATCCCTTTGGAACCTTTGCGGTATACATTTTTAATTGGGATAAACGAATAAAAAGTTCTCCTAATTT
>DVNH01000029.1 GCA_018714565.1 Candidatus Merdicola faecigallinarum
TACGCATTTATCTATACCTCCTTGATATGATTGGGGTTTGCAAAACAATTTTATCAAAGGTTTTAGATAAATGCTATTTTTTACAAAAAATAGTTGAGGCATTTACCACCCCAACTAATATCATAGAGTCAATATTCTTAAAAGGCTTGAAACAACTAGGTTTCAGGTCTTTTGCTTTATCTGAATTTTAGTGCTTTTTAACCGTATTTGAGAGTGTCTGTAAAAGGTTGTAATATGCTATTTTACTCTGTTAGCCTTTCTCAGCCTTTTTCACAACTGCTTACATATAGCTCCCCAAAAAATTATTCTTTTGATTTTGGGTAGTTAATTCTAACTACCCAAAAATTTAGAGAGATATATTTGTTGTAATTGTTGAGATTATAGCATTTGCGCTTCTTTAAAATTTCAAAAATTGAAAATAATAAAAGATTAGTGCAAGACTTTGAATTATTTGCTTTTGCAAAAATATTTAAAGTATCTGCAGATGTGTTTAATGAAAAATAGCTTACACATTAAAAGGCATTACTATTTTCAGTAGATGCCTTTTTAATATACTAAATAATAACTATAGGATCTCCTAATCCTAAATCATTTCGTTCAAATTCATCATAGTTATTTTCTAATGAAATAGAGACTTTTTCTTTTTCTACTATTTTTATTTTATAATTTTCTATGTCTCTTTCAATTTCTTCAATATTTTGATACCTTGACTCTGGTTTATCTGCAAGACATTTTTCAATTATGGTATCTAAATTTCTCATATTTGAACTATCATAATTTTTATATAAATGTTCTCTATTTGTTCCTCTAGTAAACATTCCTGTTACATACCATTGAATTACTTGTGCAATAGCATATATATCCATTGTTTTTTGTGGTATAGTTCCTTTAATAGATTGTTCAGGAGGTGAAAAGTTTCTATTTCCTAAAAGTTCTCCATATTTTGTATTTCCAGTAAAATCATAATTTTCAGGATTATAATATGCTATTCCAAAGTCCGAAACAATTATATTTGAATTCTCATCAATTAAAATATTTTCTGGCTTTAAATCTCTATGAATAATTCCCGACTTATGTATTTCTTTAAAAATTCTACATAATTCTAGAAATAAATTTATTGTTTTTTCTTCAGTTACATCATTATTTTTTAATTGTCCTTCATATTGTTTCATAATAATATAACTAATTATAGCACCTTCGGCCTCTACTTCATCATACAAGTATTGCTCTACAATTCCTGGAATTTTCTGTAGATTCATTAATACATTAACAAACTCTTCTTTAAATCTATTTCTTTTACCTTCATCTTTTTGATATAATACTTTTATCGCAACATTCTTTTTGTTCAAAGTTCCAAATAATACTCTACCATTCCCACCACTATTTCCATCTGCATAAATATCTGTTATAATTCCATATTTAGTTGTCAATCCTTCTTTTTGAATTTTTCTACAAAATTGAGTAATGATAGAATTATATTCATCTTGGCTCATATTTTTTTCTTCCTTTATTTCTGGTATTACTTGTGTTGAATAACTAAACTGATTTTCTTGTTGTGCATTGTTTAGTTGTTTTTCATAACCTGTAAGTTTCTTTTGATTACTTATTATATTTCTTTGTAGATTAGAAATTTCTTTGTTTAATGTAGAATTCTTTTTAGATAAAGAAGCATTTTTTGATAAACAACTCTTTATTGTTGTATCACTTCTGGTAGTTCTAATCTTTTTATCATTTTCAGAAATTTTTTTGTTATTATCGTTTATCTCTTTTTGCTTATCAAATACTTTTTTATTAAGTTCAGCTATTTTGTTTCGTGTTCTTCCTATATTTGATATTAAACTGTCTATGTCCATATATTCTCCTTCTTTTAGTTTTTAATTGTAGCAATATTTTCAAAATAATCTAAAACATTATCAATAACCTCTTTTATAGGTATTTCTAGCCAATTGTTATTTGCTGTATTGATTCTTGCTTGAAATCTATGATTATTTAAGATATTTGTTAATCTTATATGTATATCTTCTAATGTATTTTCACGCATATTTTTATCTTGAAAAATCAAAATATCTATGTATTTTATTAACTTGTCCTTATTTAAAACTTCATTGTTAATTAAATAATAAAAATCAAAAATATCTTTAAATCTAGTAGAAGTAATACCAAATTTTAATAATGATTTTAATTTCTCAACAATTATTTGTTCTTTTGAGTTTATAAGTAGTCTTACGCTTTCATCAATTATATTCAAGTCAAAATAATACTCATCTTGTTCCATATCAAAATATTTATGTACTCCAATATCTAACTTAGAACTTATTGTGTACTTATTTTTATCAATTAATTGTATATATACTCTTTTTCCATCGTAATCTTGATGATGTAAAGGCTCAATTTTTCCTATTATCTTGATTTTTATATCATCTTCAGTATTATTTAGTTCTTTTATAAAATCTCGTATAGATTTATCTTCCAAAGAATATTTTATAAAATCAATATCCATATCTCGAGTTGCACGACGCATATCTTTAGAAATATTGTGGATTACAACTCCGCCTTTTACAGTAATATTCTTATTATATTTGCTATTTCCTATTTTAAGTAAAACTATGTCTTGAGCAACTTTTGGAATTGCATCGTTTTCAGAATAACCTGCATTTATATATTTATTTACTAATTCATATATATCCATTAAAACACCTCATCTTGTATTATTTCAAAAATTTTATCTCCATTTACAAAGTATTGTAAATATTCTTCTATCTTTTGTGTATTTAATGAATTTGCTAGTTTCCTATAATTAGATATAATTTCTTTATATAAGTCATATCCAATTTGATTTTTATTTCTAGCCAAATCAATTAGCATTCTCTCTTTATTATAAATATTAATAGTTGTCCCTTCATAAATTATAGTTTCTTTTCCTAATTCAAATAGATTATCACTCACTGAAATTTGTTTAATTCTATTATTATTTATTCTTACAGCAGTTCTATTTGTTGCCAAATATATCTTATCTGGTACCACATCCGTTAGATTATGGTAATAATAAGCAGATTTACCAGTAATTATTGCTTTAGGATATTTTTTAACAAGTACTTCTAAATAATGAACATTTTTTTTATTTGTATAAATACCTTTTTCAATTTTAAAAATTTTATTTTCTTTAACTGCTTTTTCAATTTGATAATTTGATTTATATTTATTTAGTAATTCTTTATGTGTATATAGCATTTTCATCACCCACTTTTATTTTAAACTAAATGCACGCATTAGTCAATGGTAATGTGTACATTTAGTTTAATTTTTGCCTTTACTTTGACACTAAAATTTCAATATATTTTCAGTGTGTAAATAAAATTTATTTATTTTTTAATCTTTTTAGTTATTAAATATTTCCTTATTTGGTATTTTTAATAATCTAACATAGTTGAATTAACATTAATGTGATCTGGAACAACAGTAGCTTGAATGTATTAAATTTTTCTACTAAATTATCTATCTTTTACAAACTGTAAGTTTCTAAATGTGTACACATTAGTAAGTGTTTTTATTTCTTAGACTTTCACAGCCTTTCTTAAATTCAATTAGACAACTGCTTGCAAACTGCTTGACAATGTTTTTGTAAACACTAGTAATATCAGTCATTACAACAGATTATATATGGTTACCTCGACCAATTAGAAAACCGTTGAAGCATTGAGCTTACAACGGTTTTTTTTTTTGAGACTATTTATGACCTTATGGATCTTTGCTTTTATAATTCAAGTGCATCAGTTTTTTGAGGATCAAATTTATCAAATGTTCCTATAATACGTAAAGAATTTTCATCAACAAATTCTTTCATTTCTTCTGGTGTTTTATATATGTATTTATTATCTTTTGCAGAAAAAAGATAATAGAGATTATTATTTTTATCATTGGAATTTGCAAGAGGCTTTACTTTTAATATAGAGATTATATTAGACGAGTCATTCTCTATAATAGCTGCATAAGGAATTATTCTCGAATTCTCTTCAGGAGATAATATCTTTTTAGAAAGATACAAATAATACCTTATATTTTCTAAATAATTCATTTTACCATTGAAATCAGTCAATTTATTTATATTTTCAAAAACATAATCTAGTTTATACTTTAATCGTTCTTCTTCCGGCACATTTCTATTATGTAATACATATTCTTTAAATGATTCTGGATTGTTCATATCTTGTATTAATAGTTCGATTACATCTTCTGTATAAATTCCTCTTTCATTTTCCTTTGAAACTTGTGGTATAAAAAAACTATATCCTAATTTTTTGTCTAATTGTTCAATTTCCTCCCTTGTTAAGCTATCAATTCTACCATAAAAATGTTCTAAATTCTCTAAGTAAGACTTTTTTACTTCTTGGAGTCTTAAGCTATTTCTAGATTTACTTAAATCATTGCAGAAATTATATACTTTTCTGGAAGATTTTATTCTGGATAAATCTGCTATTAAATTTGCTATATAATTTTTTCCATCTATTTTTAAGATAACATCAATATGAGAGGTTGGATTTTCAGTATTTTCTTTAACTAAATCTGCAGAAATTCCAATTCGTGGATCTTTTAATATACTAACATATAATTCTGAAATTGATTTACAAATGCCGAAGTAGTTTTTACTATCTAGTGGGTCATTATAATGTTTTTTCCTTTTTTCTTCATTTGCATATATAAATTTTGGATTTTCACTAACAATTTTTCCTAGTTCAAGGTAGATATAATATGCTTTTTCTATTTGGGATAAATTCTGTGGCATGTTATTTATCATTGTATTAATTTTAGGACTATTTATTAAGTCTGTATAAAGATCTTTAGGAGAATCTAATAATAGTTGATATTGCTTTTGATTTTTTATTTTGCTAAAAAAAGTTTTAAAGTGATCAACTATTTTCATAAACACACCTCCAAAAAAATGTATATTAAATATATGATAACATAGGTTAAGGAAAAAATAAAATATCGCATGAAATGTCATTTTATTGTGATATTTTATTTTTATTTATTAATATACTTGTTTTCCATTAATAAAAATATTCTTTTGCAAGTTTTCGAAAAGCATCCTCAGATCTTTGAATCATAGTATGTGGTACACAATATGCTATTCTTACATATCCTGGACAAGCAAATGATGAACAAGGAACAAATAATAAATGATATTTTTTTGCTGTTTTGCAAAATTCTTTTTCATCTGGAATCGGAGATTTTACGAATAGGTAAAAAGCACCTTGAGGTTTTATACATTCAAACCCGCATTCTGTTAATATTTTATATAATAATTTTCTATTGGTATCATATTCTTTTAAATCTATTTGTATATCTAAGCAATAAGGAATTACTCTTTGAATTAATGATGGTGCGTTTACACATCCTATAATTCTATTTGCAATTGTAATTGCTTCTATCATTTCATTTGAATCATCTAATTCATCAGGAACAATTACGTAACCAATTCTTTCACCAGGAAGGGATAATGATTTACTATAAGAATATACGACAAAAGTATTTTTATAATATTTAGTAACATAAGGTACTATAGCTCCATCATATACAAGTTCCCTGTAAGGCTCATCCGATATTAAATAGATGGGATGACCAATCTGGCTTGATTTTTCTTCTAAAATTTTAACTAATTTTTTTATTAGTTCTTCTGAATATATTACTCCTGTTGGGTTATTTGGTGTATTTATGATTACAGCTTTTGTTTTGCTATTTATTTTATTTTTAAATTCTTCTAGATTTGGTTCAAATGTTTCCAAATTTGCACTTACTACTGTAACTATTCCATCATAATTTTTTATGTAATTATTATATTCTGAAAAATATGGTGCAAAATTAATGACTTCATCGCCCGGATTTATAATAGATTTTAAAACGATATTTAATCCACTTGCAGCACCTACTGTCATAATTAAGTTTTTAGCAGAGAAATTAGTTCCAAATTTTCTATTTATAGATTCTGCAATTTTTTCTCTTACATCTTCAAAACCGCTATTACTCATATATCCATGTAAAAAGCAAGGATCTTCATTTTCTAAAATTTTAATAATAGCTTCTTTTACTTTTTTTGGAGCTGGAACACTTGGATTTCCTAAACTAAAATCAAAAACGTTTTCTTTTCCATAAAGTTTTTGAAGTTTTTTTCCTTCTTCAAACATTTCTCTTATTACAGAATTATTTTTTACTAAATCTTTCATTTTATCCGATATCATATGGTTACCTCTTCTTTTATTTTTCATATTATATAAGAAAATAAAGGAAGCTGCAATGCAATTTTTTTATGTTTCAAAAAGTGAAACCGGGAAGCTTAGACACTCCCCGGTTTTGTCAGTTACTCAAGTTACAAATTGTTTGTTACTTCCTGAAGCTGCTGATACAAATATGGATTCATTTCTTTGATATCCTCCAATTTTTCAAGCAGCTCTTCAACTGTTAAGCCTTTTTCAGCCGCAGTTTCCTGAAGTGTTTTTTTCTGCAACAATAAAGCTGCACACTCGCCTAAAAACCGATAATATTCAGCCTCAGGTGAATTTAATGCATATTTACCAGTACACATAAGATAAAACCTCCGTTTCACTGACCTGTAAAATATTTGCCTACTAAAATATTATAGCACATTTTAAGGTACTTTACTAGTATTTTCCTAGTATTCTCGTATATATTTCCATATTTTTGATTTCTTGTATTGCTTTTTCTTCATTATGATTTTCAATCGTAACGTCAATCCAAAATATATATTCACCCAAAACAGTTTTTGCAGGTCTTGATTCTATTTTAGTTAAGTTTAAATGATATTCATTAAATATTTTTAAAACATTATATAGTGCACCTGGTTTGTCTTTTACAGAAAATAACATAGACATTTTAGTTCTTTCTGTTTTCTCATTTCCTTTTTTGCTTAAAACCCAAAATTTAGTTTTATTAAAATTATTATCTTGGATTGATTTTTTTAATAAATTTAAATGATACTCTTTTTGACAAGATATGTTACAGATACAAGCTGAAGTTTCATTTTCTTCACTTACTTTTTTAGCTGCAAGAGCGGTACTTTCTACTGGTATTATTTTTTCTAAAAGTAAATGTTTTTCTAGAAAATTTCTACACTGAGCAAGTGCTTGTGGATGTGAATATACTTTTTTAATTTCCTCTAATGTGCAATTTTTATTTGACATTAAATTTTGTTTTATTTCTAAAAGAATTTCATCTTTAACTTTTATGCTTTCATATTTTATTAATGTATCGATTGCATCGGTTACACAACCTTGAAGTGAATTTTCTATTGGAACAATAGATTCATCTACTTCTCCAGTTTCTAGTGCAAAGATACAGTCTGGGATAGTTTTATATTCTACCATTTGCATATTTTCACAGCAATACTCAGTACAAACTTCGTAAGAAAAAGTTCCCTTTGGTCCTAAATATCCGATTTTCATTGTTTTCTCCTTTTTTATTCCAATTTTATTTTCATTATAATAAAATTTATTCTAGCGATATAAAAATAATATAATAATCATAAAAAATTTTCAATAAACGAAAAAAAACAGGGATAAATATGATAAAATAGAAAAAAACACAAAAGCAGGAGATGATAAACTTGAGAAAAAACATAAATAAAACGATGATGCAATACTTCGAATGGTATTTGCCATCGGATCAAAATTTGTGGAAAAATGTAGCGAAGGATGCTAATTATTTAGAAAATATTGGAATTACAGGAATATGGTTACCACCTGCCTATAAGGGAGCTGGTGGAAAAGACGATACAGGATATGGTGTATATGATTTATATGATTTAGGGGAATTTGATCAAAAAGGAAGTATTCCAACGAAATATGGAACGAAGGAAGAATATTTAAATGCGATACGCTTATTAAAAGGAAATTCTATTGAAGTATATGCAGACATTGTTTTAAATCATCGATTAGGAGCAGATGAAACAGAAGAAGTATTAGCAATAGAAGATGATCCAAGTAATCGAAACATTGATATATCATCAGCACTTCCAATACAAGCTTGGACAAAATATAACTTTCCAGGTAGAGGAAATAAGTATTCGTCTTTTCGTTGGAATTGGACGCATTTTCATGGAGTAGATTGGGATGAGAAATTAAAGAAGTCATCCATTTATAAATTTTATGGTAAACATTGGGATGAAGAAGTAGATAAAGAAAACGGAAATTTTGATTATTTAATGGGAGCGGATGTAGACTTAAATAATGTAGATGTAACAGAAGAATTAAAAAGATGGGGGAAGTGGTATTTAAATCTTACAAATGTAGATGGTTTTCGATTAGATGCAGTAAAACATATTAGAGCAGATTTTTTTGAAGATTGGCTGGAAGAAATGAGAGATGCAACAGAAAAAGAATTATTTACTGTCGGAGAATACTGGTCTACCAATGTAGAAACTTTAAATCAATATTTAAAAGAAACCAATTATAGTATGTCTTTATTTGATGTTCCTCTTCATTATAATTTATTTAATGCTTCTAATTGTTGTGGTCATTATGATATGAGAACCATTTTAGATAATACATTAGTAAAATCTCATCCAGATTTAGCAGTAACATTTGTAGATAATCATGATACTCAGCCAGGTCAATCTCTAAATTCTTGGGTACAAGATTGGTTTAAACCCCAAGCATATGCATTAATCTTATTAAGAAGAGATGGATATCCATGCATCTTTTATGGGGATTATTATGGAATACCACACAATAAAATTCCTGCTAAAAAGGATATTTTGGAAATATTAATAGAAGCAAGAAAATATTTTGCATATGGAATTCAAAGAGATTATTTTGACGATTCTAATATTATTGGCTGGACGAGAGAAGGAGATTATGAGCATCCAGATTCTGGTATGGCAGTTATTATGACAGATAATGCAGGTGGATGTAAACAAATGAATGTAGGAACAAGATTAGCAAATAGCATTCTATATGATTGCACAGGTAATATGAAAGAAACAGTATATGTAGATCAAGATGGAAATGGAATTTTTTACTGTAACGGTGGAAGTGTTTCTGTTTGGATTAAAAAGGATAATATCTATTTAAGAAGAGAAGAAGAATAAAAGAAAGAGTAAAGGAAAAAGATTAATCTTTCTTTTAAGGAGAGATAGGATGAAAAAAATATTAATTGTAGAAGATAATATAGATATTCACAATTTGATAAAAGAAATATTGGAGAACAAAAAATACAAGGTAATAGATAGTTATTCTGGAACAGAAGCTTTTATGGTATTAGAAAAAGAAAAGATAGATTTAATTTTATTAGATTTAATGTTACCAGGCTTAAATGGAGAAGAAATAATAAAAAAAGTAAAAGAAATTCCAATAATTGTGATAAGTGCAAAGCTTACTCCAGAAAGCAAAGTAAATGCATTATTAAGTGGAGCAAACGACTATATTACAAAACCATTTAATCCCCAAGAACTTTTAGCAAGAATTGAAGTACAATTAAGAATATATCAAAATACCATACAAACTTCAAATAGAGATATCAAATATAAGGATCTTCTTTTAAAAGAAGATGAACATGTAATATATTTAAAAGAGGAAAAAATATATTTAACAAAAACAGAATACGCTATATTAAAGCAATTATTATTGAATCCAAACAAAATAGTAACAAAGAGTAGATTATTAGAATTAATTAGCAATGATACATTAGATGGAGATGAGAATTCACTAAAGGTTCATATTAGTAATATAAGGAAAAAAATGAGAAAAATATCACAAGAAGAGTATATAGAATCTGTATGGGGAATAGGATTTAAGATTTATTAATGATAGATATATTAGAATAAAACCTTCTTAACGAAATCTTAACAAATTTCTTAACTGAAATCTTAACAATTATAGATTAAGATAATAAAAAAGGAGGAAGTTATGGAATATATTTTAGAAGCAAATAATATTGAAAAAAAATATGGGCATTTTAAAGCCTTAAATAATCTTTCTATGCACATTCCCAAAGGTGCTATATACGGATTAATAGGAAAAAACGGAGCGGGAAAAACTACTTTAATAAGACTACTTTGTGGCTTACAAAAAGTTACGTCAGGAGAATATACTATTTATGGTATTTCTAATAATAGTAGAAGAATTGCACAAGCAAGAAAAAGAATAGGTGGTATTATAGAAACACCATCAATTTGCTCAGATATGACAGCAATAGATAATCTTAAAGAACAGTATAAAATTATAGGATTGCCTTCATTTAACAAGTTAAATGAAATACTTAAACTTGTAAGCTTAGAGAATACCGGTAAAAAAACTGCTAAACATTTTTCTTTGGGAATGAAACAAAGACTAGGAATAGCAATTAGTTTAGTTGGTAATCCTGATTTATTAATTTTAGATGAACCTATAAATGGATTAGATCCTGAGGGAATAATAGAGATAAGGGAATTAATTTTAACATTAAATAAAGAAAAGGGTATTACTTTCTTAATTTCTAGTCATTATTTAGATGAGTTATCTAAAATTGCAACATGTTATGGTATTATAGATAAAGGAAGAATTATAAAAGAAATTGATAAAGATGAATTAGAACAAAATTTCAAAATTAGAACACAAATTAATGTAACTAACTTAAAAGAATGTGTTAAATATTTAGAAGAAGAAAATTTACATTATAAAGTTATTTCTAATGACAAAATTGATATATATGAAAAAGTAAATGTATCAGAACTTGTTATTGCACTTTCTAAAAGAAATTGTATAGTTAATGACTTTCAAGAAAAAGGAGAATCATTAGAAAACTATTATTTGAATTTAATAGGAGGTGCGAATAATGATTAAACTATTAAAAGCAGTTTTTTTTAGATTAAAAAAGGATATTATATTTTGGTTATTTGTGTTTTTAACCATTGGAATAGCAGGATTTACATTATTTAGATATATACCTAATGAAGATGTACATTTAGATAAAATCGTGAATGAATTTATAATGTATATAGGACTTTTTATAGCAATATTTGTAAGTATTTTCGTTGGAAAAGAATATTCACAAGGAATTATAAGGAATAAAATTATAGTAGGACATAGTAGAATTTCAATTTTTTTAGCAAATCTCATTATTAGTATAATAGCCTCTATTTTATGCGAAATTATGTATTTAGTATTAGTATTTTTAATTGGTATTCCTTTATTTGGACAACTGCAGATGACATTATCTCAATTTGCAATGGTACTATTAAATACTGTTTTAGTCATCATATCGTTTTGCTCTATTTTTAACTTTATATCTATGATATGCTCTGAAATAACAGTATCAACAACAATATGTATCATTCTTTTTATAACAATGTATGTAGTACAGGCGTCATTCTCTTTGACTGCAAATACTGATAAGTATATAACTAATACATATACAGACGAAAATGGTGTTTCTCATATTGTAAGCCAAGAACTTGATCCAAACTATCCAGGGGATGAAAAAGTTAAACAAGCAAGAATGATCTATCTTTCAATTCCACAAGGACAGGCTATGGAAATTGGAAGCAATGATTTAGAATATTTGAAACAAATGCCGATTTATTCTATTACTCTAATATGTACTATAAATATATTAGGGATATATATCTTTTCTAAAAAGGAATTAAAATAGGAGGAAAAAGTGAATATTAGTATATTATTGCTAACCATTATATTATTTTGTATATGTATATTTTTAATTTTAAAATTATGTTTAATAAAGCATTCAATTAAAGAAATTGAAAAATCTTTTACTTATATATTAAAAGCAGATACTAATAATATAATAACTATATCCTCATCAGATAAGGACATTAAAAGTTTAACTATAAATATAAATGATAACTTGACAGATTTAAGAAAACAAATGCTACAATATAAAAGTGGAAATCAAGAATTAAAGAAAATAATAACTAATATTTCACATGATTTAAGAACACCTTTAACAGCAATTAAAGGATATATTGATTTGATACAGCAAGAAAATTTATCTAATAAACAAAAACAATATTTAAAAATAGTCGAGAAAAAATCTAATGAATTAACAGAACTTACAAAACAATTATTTAATTTTTCTAAAACAATAGATTTACATATAGAAATGAATAAAGAGAAATGTTGTATCAATGAAATTTTAGAGGAAACGATAGCAAATTATTATATGATACTAAAAGAAAAGAAAATTGATCCTCAAATTGAAATATGTAAAGAAAAAGTTTATAGAAATTTAGATAAACAAATGATTATTAGAATATTCGAAAATATATTATCAAATATAAGTAAATATAGCGATGGAGATGTTAAAATAATACTTGATCACAATGGAAAGGTAATATTTTCTAATAAAGCATTATCACTAGATGTTGTAACAGTAGAGAAGCTTTTTGACAGATATTATACGGTAGAAAATGCAAAAAAATCAACAGGGATAGGATTGACGATAGCAAAAGAATTAGTAGAACGAAATGGTGGAAAAATAACAGCAAAGTACATGAATAAAAGATTGATAATAGAAATTTATTTTTTATAATATAAAAGAAACATGGCATGAGAATATTTTATTTTCCAAATTATTCTTATGCCATTATTTTTGATTATAAAACTAAAAATAAAAAAGAGTCCACAATTTCTTGAGACTCTTATGATTTCGTTGGTTGCGGGGGATAGACTCGAACTACCGACCTTCGGGTTATGAGCCCGACGAGCTGCCAACTGCTCCACCCCGCGATATCTTTGACTTAATCATTATACTATTTAGAGTAAAAAATGTCAACCATTTTTAATGGATTTAATGAAATAATGAGAAAAATTTATAAATGAATAGATTCAATTTATTATAGTATATGCCAAGAATAGAAAAATATGACTATTTTTTAGTACAAAATTTTTAAGTTTTACAGTTTCAATAGATACTTTATGTAGTATAAAAATAAATAGAAAGAGAAAAAATATTGCAATTTAGTATAGAATACATTATAGTTAAAAAAAGAAATTAAATAAGATATAGGAGAAGAGAAATAAAAATGAAAATATTAATGGGAACAAAAAATCCAGGAAAAATAGAAGGCGCTAAAAGTGCTTTTTCTAACTATTATGATGAGGTTGAAATAGAAGGAATATCAGTAGAATCAGAAGTAGGAGCGCAACCAGTAAATGAAGAGATTTTGCAAGGAGCAAAAAATCGAGTGAAAAATATAAAAAAATACGCACTAGAACATGGCATAGAAGCGGATTTTTATGTTGCAAGTGAAGCTGGTATTTATAATTTATTAGGAGAATGGATTGATATTAATGCAGCAGTAATAGAGGATAAAGAAGGAATACAAAGTGTAGGAACTAGTGCTGGATTTCAAATTCCAAACCAATATGTAGACGATATTATCAATACAGAATTAGGAGTAGTAATGGATCAAATCTTTTCAAAACATGGATTAAATAAAGGAAAAGGTGGAATTAGTATTTTAACCCATGATCAAATTTCTAGAATTGATTTAACAAAGCAAGCATTTATTATGGCACTTATAAAATTTATTAATGGAGAGATTTGGAAATAGATAATAGAAATAATAATCGCGGTGTGGGAATTTTAAGCTAACAGAAAAACACGCCACGTTTTTTTTATTACGTAGGAAATTTCGTCAGAAATTTCTGGAGTAACAAGGTTAAGTTACTTTAGTCTGTGCGATTGCGAAGCAATCTGTACATGTAGCGAAGCCACTTTTCTTATTTCATAGGAAAATAAATAGATTTTTGAATAAACTTCTAGATAATGTTTGAAAGAAGGAGAAGTAAAATTTAAAGTATTTATTACTATATTAGATTCTAATAATGAATATTAAATTAATAAAATGTCGAAAAAGAGAGGACGAAAGTATTTGAAAAAGTAAAAAAACTGTTTTATAATAGCATAAAACTTTACTTTATATTGATTCTAAAATTTATTTTCAAAATTATTTTCAAAATTGTTTTAAAAATTCAATCTAAAAATTTGTTTCAAAAATATTTCACAAAAAAATTTCCAAAGTTTATTTTTAAAATTTAAATAAAATTAATAGGATGTGATGAAAAATATTAGCAAATGTAAAAAGTATGGCGTTACACGGACTAGAAGGATATCTTGTAGATGTACAAGTAGATATGTCAAATCGGAATTCCATGTTGGGAAATGGTAGGACTGCCAGATACAAGTGTACGTGAATCAAAAGAAAGAGTAAGAACAGCAATTAAGAATTCTGGCTATGATTTATTAAGTAAAAGAATTGTTATTAATTTAGCTCCGGCAGATACCAAAAAAGAAGGCTCTTTTTTTGATCTTCCAATTGCAATTGGAATTTTAAAAAATTTAGGATATGTAACCAGAGAAAATCTAGAAAAAATTATTTTAGTAGGAGAAGTTTCTTTGGATGGTACAATTCAAAAAATGAATGGAATTTTACCAATTTGTATTGAAGCTAGAAAATTAGGAATCGAAGAAATTATTGTTCCATCAAAGAATTTAGCAGAAGCATCTATTATCAAAGAACTAAATATCATTGGAGTTTCTAATTTAAATCAAGCAGTAGAATATTTAAATGGAAATAGAAAAACGATGAACCAGAAGATAATGAAAGAAGAAACTTTAGAATTAGAGATGGAATATCCATTTGATTTTTGTGAGATAAAAGGGCAGGAAAATATTAAACGAGCTTTAGAAATAGCAGTTGCTGGTAGTCATAATTGTCTTTTAATTGGTAGTCCAGGTTCTCGGAAAAACGATGATGGCAAAAGCAATTCCTTCTATATTACCTGAATTAACTTTTGAAGAAGCATTAGAGATTACCAAAATTTATAGTATCGTAGGAAATTTAAATCGAAATAGTCCATTAATAAAAAGTAGACCATTTCGATCTCCACATCATACAATTTCAGTTCATTCTCTTGTAGGAGGGGGAATAACTCCAAAACCGGGAGAAGTAAGTTTAGCGCATCTTGGTGTCTTATTTTTGGACGAACTTCCAGAATTTAAGAAAGGAACATTAGAAGTTTTAAGAAATCCATTAGAAGATGGAGAAATTACAATTAGTAGAGCAAATGGAAGTTTTACTTATCCATGTGAATTTATGTTTGTAGCCTCTATGAATCCATGTCCATGTGGATATTATGGATCTAATAATAAAAAATGTACTTGTAGTATGCATCAGATAGAAAGATATATGGCAAAAATTAGTGGACCTATTTTAGATCGAATTGATATACAAGTGGAGGTATTTCCAATTGAATATGAAAAAATGGAACAACATCATGTAGCAGAAACATCGGAGATAATTAGAAAGCGCGTAAATCAAGCAAGAAAGATTCAAAAAGAAAGATATAAGAAACAAAAAATATATTCTAATTCGCAATTAAGTCCAAAATTAATGGAAGAGTATTGTAGCTTAGATAAGGAGAGTAAAAAAATTTTAAAAGGTGCTTTTGAAACATTAGGTTTGTCAGCAAGGGCATATACTAGAATATTAAAAGTTGCAAGGACAATTGCAGATCTAGATCAGTGCGAGCAAATTCAAATACAACATATTGCAGAAGCGATTCAATATCGAAATTTAGATAAAAAATATTGGAAATGAGGGTTGTTTTTCATGAAAATACAAGAAATTTCAGAGAAGAGTAAAGAGTATCCAATGGAATTAAAAAAAATAAAAGATTTTCCGAAAAAAATTTATGTAATTGGAAACATAGAATTATTACAAAGGCCGATGATTGCAATTGTGGGAACAAGAAGATGTACAGAATACGGAAAAAGGCAAGCTTTTTATTTTAGTAAGGAATTATCCAAAAGAGGGATATGTGTTGTTAGTGGAATGGCAATCGGAATCGATACAGCAGCTCATTTTGGAGCAATAGAAGAGGAAGGAAAGACTGTGGCGGTGTTGGGGAGCGGTTTTTTTCATATTTATCCCAAAGAAAATCAAAGGTTATTAGAAGAGATATTAAAAAAAGGAGGATGTGCACTTACCGAATATCCAAGTAATACACAAGTAGATAAAGCAAATTTTCCCAAAAGAAATCGAATGATTAGTGGATTAGCCAAAGGAGTACTAGTAGTAGAAGCAATGTATCGTGGAGGCAGTAGTATTACAGCCAATTTTGCCAAAAAGCAGAATAAACCTGTTTTTTGTGTACCAAGTGATTTGGGAAAAGCACAAGGAGTGGGAAGTAATGCTTTAATTCAAAAAGGGGCAAAATTAGTAGTAAGGGTAGACGATATAATAAAAGAAATAGAAAAGAAAGAAAAATTTTTGGGAAAAGGGAATTTGTTAGAGCAGGAAAAAGAAGAAAACAAAGAAATAAGAGAGAAAAAAGAAAGTAAAGAGGAAAAAAACAAAATAGAAAATGAAAAAATGGTAGAAGAACAACATAGGAACAGATTAGATAATAGTTTTTCGATAAAAGAAATAACAGAAACAAAAGTACCGCAAGAATATTTACCAATATATGAATTAATAAAAGAAAAACTAGTACATATAGAAGAAATTTATGAAAAAACAGAAATACCAATACAAAAAACAAATACGATATTAACCATGTTAGAATTACAAGGTTTTATTCGAAAAGAAATGAAAAATCAATATAGGAGAATAAAATAGTGTATAATCAACTGATCGGAAAATATGGGGAAGATCTTGTGATAGCATACTTAAGAAAGAATCAATATCAGATTTTAGTGAGAAACTTTAGATGTAAACAGGGAGAAATTGATGTTATTGCAAAAGAAAAAGAAGAATTGGTTTTTATTGAGGTAAAAGCAAGAAGTAGCAGTCTATATGGAAATCCAATCGATGGAGTAAATAGAAAAAAACAAAAATGTTTATATCGATCTGCACAATATTTTTTATATAAATATCATTTAGAAAAAGAAGCGGTTCGTTTTGATGTAATCGAGATTTATATCAAAAATCAAGATTATAAAATGAATCATATAAAAAATGTGGAATATTTTTAAATAAAAAAGGTTCTAAAACAATTTGTTTTAGAACCTTTTTTGATATTATTTAATGCAAATATATTCTTTCATATTTTCAAATTTGGTATCGCCAATTCCTTTTACACTTTTAATATCTTCGATAGATTCGAATTTTCCATTTGTATTACGATATTCGATTATTTTTAAAGCAGTAGAAGGACCTACTCCAGGAATCAGTTCTAATTGTGTTTGAGTAGCAGAATTAATATTAATTTTATCCTGAGATTGTTGATTTCCTTCTTTTGAATAAGAATTTTCTTCTAGAATAACAGAATCACCGGAATCTTGAGAGATATAATCTTCACTCGAAGTAGTTTCTTGTTTTCTTTCTTTTACTTCTTGTAGACTTGGAATATAGACTTTTTGTCCATCTTCTAATCGATAAGCAAGATTAATAGGACTTAAATCGGCTTCTGCTGTAGTGCCTCCTGCAGAATCAATAGCATCTGAGATTCTAGATCCATCTGGTAGTTTTACAATACCAGGAGAGTTTACATGACCAGTAATATGGACAATAATAAGCTCATTAGAACTGGAAGAAGGCTGAAGATTAGATGAGTCGGAAGAAATATCATTCGGAGAAGTAGAAGTTTCATTCTCTAATATATTTTGTCCTTCTTCTAAATCGGAATAATCGAAGTCAGAAAAGGAATTTTGGTAAAGAAGATATGTACCAATGCTAATTACAATAATAAGAATAATAGAAATGATAATAATAAATTGTTTTTTTGTGATTTGAATCATAGTAAAGCCTCCTATCTAATAAATAATAATGAGAATAAGTGTTAAATGAATAAATGATATCTGATGAATAAAAAAGGTAGAGAAAGTTTTGGAAAAAGAAAATAGAATGTAAAAAATATTTACAAAATAGAAAAGGAAAAAAGATTGAATTTTGTCAAAATTTAAGATATAGTAATAGTATATTAAAATAAGGAGAAAACATATGAAAAAGAAAAGTGCAATGATAGCGATCTTGAGTATAATAATTTTATTAATACAAGCAATGACAATAAATGCTCAAGCAGTAGAAATTAATTTGGAAATAGAAACACCAGCAGCTATTTTAATAGAAAGTAAGACTGGAAGAGTACTATACGAAAAAAATGCGAATCAAAAAATGTTTCCGGCAAGTACAACAAAACTAATGACAGCATTACTAGTTATTGAAAATGTTGCTAATATAGAAGATAAAACTACAATTAGTTATCAAGCGATTCACGATGTGCCAGCAGGGTATTCTACAGACTTATTAAAAGTAGGGGAAGAAATGAGCATAAAAGATTTACTATATGCCTTACTTGTAAAATCTTCGAATGAAGCAGCAAATGTCTTAGCAGAGCATGTAGGTGGAAGTATTGAAAGTTTTGTATCTATGATGAATACAAGAGCAATTGAATTAGGTTGCACGAATACAAATTTTCAAAATCCAATAGGAGTTCATAATGAAAATCATTATTCTACTGCTTATGATTTATCATTAATTGCAAGAGAAGCTATGAAGAATGAAACAATAAGAGAAATGGTAGCAACAGCTTCTTATACTCTACCAAAAACCAATATATATGACCGTGTGGATAGAACAATTATTACAACAAATGATTTGATTAGAAAATCAAGTAAATATTATTATGAATATGCAATCGGAATCAAAACAGGATTTACTTCACAAGCAAAGAATTGTTTAGTAGCAGGAGCAAAAAAAGATGACTTGGAATTAATTGCAGTATTGCTAGGTGCTGAAAAATATAATTCAAATCGTGAAAGTACACGAGATGTAGATGCTAAGAATTTATTTGAATATGTATTTAATAATTTCTCAGAAAAAGAAATACTAAAGAAGGATGAAGTAGTAAAACAAATCGAAATAAAAAATGCAACAAAGGAAACAAAAAATTTAGATTTAGTAGCAGCAAATCAGATTGAAACATTAGTAACAAATGATCAAGTTAATAAAAAAGATAGTGCAGAAATTACTCTAAATGGAGATTTAAAGGCTCCAATCAAAAAAGGAGATGTAGTAGGAAAGGTTCGTTATGAAATTGATGGAATCGAATATACAAGCGATCTAATTGCTGGTAAGGATGTAGAAAAATCTTATGCGTTTATTATTATGATTGTTATACTGATATTCCTACTAATTATTGCATTTATGTTGCAAAAGAAACAAAAAAGAAAGAAAAGAAAGGGAAAAAGAAAAAATTATAAAACATATGGGAGAAACTAAAAGAATAGATTAATATAAGAAAAGTGGCTTCGCCATATGTACAGATTGCTTCGCAATCGCACAGACTAAAGTAACTTAACCTTGTTACTCCAGAAATTTCTGACGAAATTTCCTATGTAATAAAAAAGGCAGCGATACATAGCTGCCTTTCATGTTTGTATTATCTTACTTTATTCCATAGATCTTCTAGATTATAATGATTTCGATCTGATTCAGTAAAAAGATGAACAATAACATCTTGATAATCCATAAGGATCCAAGAATTGGAATCATATCCTTCTACTTTATAAGGATAGATACCATCTTTCTTTAATTCTTCATTTAAATAATCTGCCAATGATTTTATGTGTGTAGAAGAAGTACCTGTTGCAATAACCATATAATCAGTAAGCGTTGATTTTTCTTTTATATCCATTGTAGTTATATTAAAAGCTTTTTTATCTTCTAATAATTTAATAATTTTTTCTAGTAAATTTTGATTCATACATATCTCCTATCTTAATTAGATAAATAATCCTTTCCAATAACAATACTAAAGTCAAAATCATTTAATTTTTTTGCACTTTTTATTGTTCCTGTGCCTAACAAGCTTTGAATCTTAGATGCTGTTTCGCTTGATTGCTTTGTACGATTTGTAATTGTTGTTTTTTTGGTTGATGTTGTGTTACCTACTGCAACAACGGTAAATCCATTTTCTTTTAATTTAGTAACAACTGGAGCTAATGCGGAAGCATCACCAGAACCATTTAATACTTGTACGGTAATAGGAGTAGCTGTGCTTTGACTTGTAGTTGTATTTGCTACATTTTCTGATTTACTATCAGAAGCAGACTCTTTTTGAGATTCGATTGCTTCGAGTTCTTCTTCTGTTGGACCATCAAAAAACAATTCATTAATAAGTTGTTGTGTTTCTAAATCATTTTTACGGTAAAGCCATACACCATTTAATTTAACAGATTCTCCAGGTAATGTTTCTGTTATAATGTTTTCTGTGTTAAATTCTACGGCATAAGGAATGTAATCTTTAATTAATTCAATTGGAAGATTTGTTTTAACATTTCGGTTTGCAATATCTATAAATTCGCCAATTTTAAAAATATTTTCTGGTTTTAATGTTTGTTTTAGAGCAGCCATAATGAATTCTCTTTGAGTTCTCATACGACCGATATCTTGCTCACCATAAGAAGCGGGATAAGTAGAACCATCATTATTATGACGGAAACGAAGTAATTGTTCTGCCTGTTCTCCATTGATTGTCTGCATTCCTTCTTTTAGGTGGATACGTAAATAATTTTCTTTAGAGGTATCATCATAATCCATGTCCATTGGTACATAAAATTCCACTCCACCAATGGCATCTACTAATTCTTGTAAAGCTTTTGTATCAACTAGTACATAATAAGGAATATTAAGACCAGTTACTTCATTAACTGCTTCTAATGTTTTTTCAGGATATTGTCCTTGGAAAACAGCATTAATTTTATCAGAAGCAGTTGCTCTTTTTTCACTACTTCCAACAAAAGTATCTCTTGGAATAGAAAGCATAGTTGCTTCTTGTGTATTTGGATTATAAGAACAAGCGATAATAGTATCAGTAAGTCCCGTACTTTCTCCTAGTAGTAAAACTTGAATTTCAGATAGGCTTTTCTTTTGGTCACCGCCCATAACAGTTGTAATTGTTCCTTTTAATCCCCCACCATTTTGCGATACTTTATAAGCAAAAATACCGGCGGCAATGATTCCAATAACTAAAATAACTAAAATTACTCGAATTAGTATTTTGGAAGCTTTTTTATTACGATTATTTTTTTGATTTTTTATATTTTTTTTGTTTTTTACATTTTTATTTTCGTTTTTTGAATTATTTTTTGTTTTTGTAGAATTAGAAGATGTAGATTTACCTACATTTTTTCCTTTTTTGGGTACTTTATTCTTTTCCTCTTTTTTCATATGTTTACTACTCAATTTTACTCACTCCTATTTTAATATACGAAATTTAGTATACCAAAAAAAAGAAAAAAATACAATAAAATAGGAAAAAAACTTGCATTCTGTATCAAAAAAGTTCAGCTTGGTTGCTGAACTTTTTTCTAAGGATATTTAATTATATTAAATGCATTATTAGAATGATAGATTGTTCAAAATCTAAAATAAAATCATTAAAATTAAATTATAATTATATAAAGCAGAACCAATGTAAGAAGAAGAAATTGCTTCTTTTATACTTGGGCTAGGAACAAACAAAGAAATAATTGCAAGTATAATATAAATAATAAGTAAACCTTGTAAAATTCCATATAAAATTCCACCAGCGGTATTAAATTGCTTTATGATTGGTAATTCTGTAAATAGATCAGAAAGCTTTTTAATGAAGAACAGAATGATTCTTGCAATAATAAATAACAAGAAAATAACTGCAATGTGAATTACATTCATAGCAAGAGATTCACTAACGGATTCTGCAATATTTGTTTTGGCTTCCTGTGTTGCTTTTTCGATACTAGTATTAATATAATTTGTAATTACAGTAGGGGCAGAACTGTTTTCTATATTAGCAGAACTTTCTTCTTCTGAAGAGGTATCTCCCTGAATCATTTGTGAAATAGAAGACTTTAGATTATCATCAATGGAAGTATGCTCTACAATCAAATTAGAAATTGGTTTAAAAAGAATCAACGAAATTACAAGGGCAATAATAAAAGAGAATAATTTTACAATTACGCCAATGAAACCACGTTTATATCCAAAAAAGATGCAAGTACATAAAATTGCAATTAAAATAATATCTACAATAATACCCATAAAAAACTCCTATAAATTTATTAATTCAATTTTATCTTTATAAATAATACCGGCAATACTAGATCCTAATACAATATCCTTTACTTCTTGATTCGATTCATATTTTTTCAAAACCCAACCATTACAATCAACAAAATGTACTTCTAATCCCAAATTAAGTGCAATCACTTGCTCTTTTGTTTCTACCGATTTAGGAACTCCTGTCATAGTATAAGTATTCACTTTTTGAGAATTGATGTCTGTAATTTGAAGTTCAACATCGGCAAAAAGACCGGATGATTTTTCTGTAATTAGAATGGTATGATTCTTTAAATTAATGTCAGAAACAATATCTTTTTTATTAGAAATATCTAAAATTTTTGTATCTGTTTTGTCTTGAATCATATGAATAGAATTATCATACATGCAAACAAGTTTATTATTATCTTGATACTTAATATCGGTAACTAATTCGCCAGAATTAGCAGGATAAATATATTCAATTGCATTATTCTTATCGGTCTCCGTTTTTGCTTTTTCAATTGAAATTAATTTAATATTAGATTGGATTAAAGTTCCTTGTGTATCAACTTCAGCAATTGCCAGATATTTATTATCATTTGAAATATCGGTATCAGCAGCAGATGTGTATGAAAGGAATGTACTAAATAATAAAGTACCAGAAGGATCATAAGTTGCAATAACTGTTTTATAACGAGTACCAGAAATAATTACTGTGATGTAGCCGTTTTTATTAACAGATATTTTAGAAATTTGACCTTCTACATCGGTTTGCCATAATAGATTTTGACCAGAAATAAGATAAATTTTTTGACCGCCACTTTCTGCTAATGCTAAAAAGCGATTATTAGAATCAGAAATAGGATTACCAATTGCAATATCAAGCTCAAATTCTTTTTTCCCAGAAGAAGAATAAGCAGATAATGTATTCTTGTTTAAAACGGCAATATATTTATCATAACCAAAAATATGATCATTATCTTCATAATTTATTTGAATACTAGGAACATTATCCACAGATACATTTTTTTGCAGAATATAAACATCAACAAAATTTCGAAAATCGTTATGGTATATGTATCCAAAGATACTCGCAATTAATAACAATAAAAAAAGAATAATAAGACAAACAATAACAATTTTCTTTTTACTTAAATGTTTTTTCTTAGGTTCTTCTTGACTAAAATTTAATAATTTCATATTTAAACTCCTAATCTTTTGTTATTCAAGTTATATCAGTTTTCTTATCTTTTTTCAATAGAAGAGATAAAATTTGTATGATCCCAAGGAGTCCAAACAAAGGATATAACAAGGCCACTAAATTAGAAAAGCCAACTTTAGAAAATAGAACAGAAAAAATGCAAAGAAAAAGGCATAATATTGTATAATATTTCTTTTTCATAAAAGGAGAAACAACCCCAAAACCAGCAGAAATAGCAGAAGTTAAAATAGCAATTAGTACAATGATTCCATAGCAAGTTTTAGCAAATTCTCCAAAAGAATTTAAAGAGTATAAAATTGGAATTTCCAATGTTTCAATAATAGAAGAAGGAACATTAACTAATAAAACAATAATACTAATGGATAATGTAAATAAAATGAAAAAGGTAATAAAAGAAACGAAAATATAATCCTTATTCTTTTTTAAATAAGATCCGAAGAGGAATCATAATAGGAATTAACAGAATGCTATTATAACTACTATATAAAATACTATCTAAAATCCATTTCCAATCAGGAGAATAGGAAATAAACTCATATAGAGAAAATGGAAGAAGAGAAGAGCCACTTCGAATTGCAAAATAGATAATTAAAACAATTAAAACCGGAATTAAAAAAGAGTTTACTTTTAAAATTCCTTCAATATTTTTATGAAATAGAAAAAAGCAAAATAAAGCAAGAATGCTACTGCCAAGAAGAGGAGAAACATTAAATTCTTGTTTAAAATATGCTCCAAAGCCAGCAATCATAATAAAAAAAGACACAACTAAGAAAAAGGTAATAATAGTATGAAAAAATGTTCCAAAATCAAAACTACCTTTATTAATAGGGAGAGAAGAGGTATTGGATTGAGAGAAGAGTTTATTAATAAAGTCCTTATAGGAAACAATGGAATGAGAAGTAATAAAATGGAAAGCTTGATAAAGTAAAATACTAGTAAGTAAAGTAGATAAGAAAATTCCAAAGATCCCATAAATTCCATAACGATAAAAGAACAAATAAAGTTCTTTTCCGAGAAGCAAATCCGGCTCCAATCATGGTTCCTATAATGACAAACACTACTTTTAGAATCTGTTTCATAAAAAAACCTCCCACTACTCTAATGTATGTGGGAGACAAAAAAATTATTTCTTTCTTCTTCGAATTAGCCAAATAACAAACCCTAAAACAATAAGAAGAAGTGGTACAATGAAAATAATAAGACGAATAATTAAATCTTGTTGCTGTGTCGCTGTATAAGAAACAGCTCCAGTATCTTTTCGTATTGTAATAGCATCTTCACGATCGGTTAAATAAGCTACCGTATTTAATAATAAATCTTTATTATTAAATAAACGAAGTGGAATTTGAGTACTATTTCCGATGGTAATACTATCAGTTGCAAATTTTAAATCGGAATATAAAATTAATTTTGATTCATTATTATCTATTTTTTTTGTGAATTCAACCCCAATATTAAAAGGTCCTTCCTCTTCATTATCTGCTTTGGTTTGAGACGTATTTGAATAATCCGTTCTAAAATAAGAAGTATCACTTGATTTTATAAAAGGTGTTGCAGTTACATTTAAAGAATCTAGTGTTTCGTCATCTACAATATCAATTCTACTACTATCGAATAAAAGAATCGCATTGGATGAAGAAAAGTTTTGTGTAATTTTATGGTAAGAAACATCAGGAGTAAAGTAACTTGGAACTCCAATGATTCTAGATGCAGATGTTTCTCTTATTGTTCCATTTGGGATACTTGCTCCGTACAAACTAAGTACTTTTTGAATATTAGGATATTCTTCTTGAGGAGCTCCATTTAACCATAAAATGTTACCACCTTTATTGATATAATCAATCATTAAATTTGTTTCTGAGTCTTGGAAATCACTTGTAGGATTTGCAATAATTAAACAATCACAATCCTCTGGGAAAGAATCAGATAATAAATTTAATGTTTTAATTTCGTTAATTTCATTTGATAAATAAGCTTGAAATCTTGTAATTTTTTCCGATTCATTATGACCTGTTAAGAAATATAGAACGGGTTTTTTACCTGTTGTTGTATCTAGAATTGCATTTGTAATCTTTTGCTCTGTTAAATCAGTAGATTCACCAGTTGCATAATCATAATCAGTAAAATCGTCTTCTACTAATAATTTATATTGTTCTGGTGCTTGCACAATAATAACAGTGTTATCTTCACTAATGCCATAATCTTGATATAAATCAGGGTTTTCAGAATAATTAACAGCTTGTACAGAAATCTTATCATTTACTTTCGTGTATTGTTTTGCAAAGTTTACAATAGCAGCGTCCTCATCAACACCAAAGAAGTAAATTGTAACATTATAAGAAACATCTTTCATTTTATTTTTACTCTCTTCTGTTAAGGAATATAATTTTGATTCTGTAACATCAATTGGAGATAAATTTAATCGATTCATACCAATATGGATAGCAATGAATGCAATGATTAAAAGTGCAATTAATAAAAATGTTTTTGTTGTATCAATTAACCATTTTTTCTTTATAAATTCAATAAACTTTTTCAATTTTTACTCTCCTTTCCTATTTAACACTTTTCTTTCTTTGCAATACGATAATCGTAAGCAAAATAAATAAAAGAGTGAAAGAAAGAAAAGTTACGATTTCATTAATTGCAAGTTGACCAGAAGGGAAAGTATTAAAAATTGTCATAAGAGAAAAAGCTTCTAATCCTTCACTAAATTGTGGCATAAACCAAGTTAAAATAAAAAATGCAATTGTAGTAATACCTGCGATAATTTGATTTTCTGTTAAACTAGAGGCAAACATTCCAAAAGAAATATAAGCAGTTCCTAAAAGTAAAAATCCAAGCAAAGTAACAAGAGCAGTTGGAAGATGTGGTGCACCGAAGCATAACAAAATTCCATAATATAAAAAGGTAAAAAGTTCAGTTATTACTAAAATGATAACTGCGGAAAGAAATTTTCCAAATACAATATTAGAAATACTAACAGGAGAGGTGAACAATAATTGATCTGTTCCTTCTTTTCTCTCTTCTGCAAACATTCTCATGGTAAGAATTGGTGTAATAAAAGTTAAAATGGTAGATAAAGAATAGAACATATATTCAAAATTAGTACTACCATAATAAATAACATCTAAATAAAAAAAGATACTAGCCATAAAAAGGAATAATCCTATAAAAACATATCCAATGGGAGATAGAAAATAACTTTTTACTTCTTTTTTTATAATGGCAAACATAATTAATTTTCTCTCCTTTCTGATTCGTCATTTTGATCCTCTTCTGATAAAATATTTAAGAAAGCATCCTCTAAAGTAACTTGAGATTTACTTAATTCAAAAATAGTAATTCCTTTTTTTGCACAATAAGAGAAAATGATTTTTCTAAGATCTTCTTTATCATTGGAAGAAATAAGATATTGTTTTGTATGATCATCATTTTCTTTCATAAGAGAAATCTCTTTAATGGAAGAAAAATCCTCTTTAATAGAAGCAATAAGATTTTCTGGATCCTCTACAGTAACTACAACAGAGTGATCTTTTTGAACTTTTTCCTCTAGATGATCAGGGGTATCAATTGCAATCATTTTTCCTTCTTTCATAATAATTACTTTTTCACATAATTGACTAATTTCTGATAAAATATGAGAACTAATAATAAGAGTATGCTTTTTACCAAGTGATTTAATAAGAGTTCTTATTTCTGAAATCTGTTTTGGATCTAAACCAACGGTAGGCTCATCTAAGATTAAAATTTTAGGATTACCGACTAATGCTCCTGCTAGACTTACACGTTGTTTATATCCTCTAGATAAATTTCGAATTAATTTATTGGAAACTTCTATAATTCCTGTTTCTGAAAGTACTTTGTCTACTTCATCTTTTCGAACTTTTCTAGGAACTTTTCTTAGTTCGGCTAAATAAGAAACAAATTCTCTTGGAGTCATATCTTTATATAATGGGACATTTTCAGGCATATAACCAATCTGTTTTTTTACTTTTTTTGGCTTTTTTAAAATGTCAACATCATCAATAATGATTTCTCCCTCTGTAGGTTCAATATAACCAGTTAGCATATTCATGGTAGTACTTTTGCCAGCACCATTTGGACCTAAAAGCCCAACAATTTCACCATCTTCAATTTCAAAAGAAAGATGATCTACTGCTTTAAAACTGCCATATTTTTTTGAGACATTCTTTACACGAATCACAAAAACTCTCCTCCCTTTAAAAAACTATGAAAATATTATCACTTTGTTCTTTCCAATTCAAGGGTAGATGGAGAATAATTACCAATCGTTCACGAAAAATTTACAAAGATCGGATGACAAAGCAAAAAGTTAAAATTTATTTGAAATCTTGTAAAAAGAGAAAAAATAGGGTAAAATAGAAGAAATTAAAATAAGGAGAAACAAATATGACAAGTAAACAAAGGGCTTATTTAAGAAGTTTATCAAATAAAATTGACCCTATTTTTCAAGTTGGAAAATCAGGAATAACAGATATTTTAGTAAAACAAATTGATGAAGCAATTGAAGCAAGAGAGCTAATAAAAATACATGTATTAGAAACTGCACCAATGAGTAAAAAAGAGATAGCAGAAGAACTTGCTTTAAAGCTAAATGCTGTATTAGTGCAAATAATGGGAAGCAAAATTACATTATACCGTGCAAAAAAGAAAGATCCAAAGATTATATTACCAAAAGAAAAAAAATAAAGATGATACAAAAAATTGTATCATCTTTTTATTACGTAGGAAATTTCGTCAGAAATTTCTGAAGTAACAAGGTTAAGTTTCCATAATTCGTGCGATTGCAAAGCAATCTGTACATGTGGCGAAGCCACTTTTCTTATATATTAAGACATAGCAATTAAGATTCTTCGAAAACTGTTCGAATAAAAATCTCCTCTTTTTGTTCATTTCGAAATCTTAAATTTGGAAATGTTTTAATCATATATTCTGTAGAAAAGCAGCGATTTTCAATCAAACGAATGAGAGCATTTTGAGGCTCGCATGGAGGAAATTTATAATAAATTTCCATTGCACGTTTTTTGAAAACAGAGATTCCCCATATGGTAAAGAAAACGTCAATTAGAAGAAAGCAAAATAAGAAAAATTCCAATGGCTTAAAAATAGTATGAGAAAATTTATCTAGAAATTGGTTAAGTTTGGGAGTTATAAATTGAATCAATAGAAAAGATAAAATTCCCCAAAATAAAGAATAAGTAAAACAAATTCTACCATTTAAATCAAATTGCAAATAGGAATAATCCCAAAAACGTGTACCATAAAGAGCTTCTAAACCAAAGCTTAAGATATATTCGATAATACCACCTAAAATTGTACCTGCAATAAAAAGAGGTAAAGGGTGATCCTTATATTTTTGTAGTAGTACAATTAAAATAGTTGCTCCTACGCCATAAACAGGACAGAATGGTCCCCAAAGTAATCCTTTTCTACTTTCATAAACACCAGTAGTTGTATAACAATATAAGGTTTCGATTAGTAATCCGATGATACTAAAAAATGTAAAATACCAAAAAATATAATGAATCGAAACTTTTTCATTAACTTGTTCTTTTTCCAAAAATATCCCTCTCTTAGTCAGAATTGTATCACAATTTTATATGGATTTGGAAAGATAGTCAAGCTGTCTCTTTTCTTTTTCTTTGGTTTGTAATATAATGTCATACAAAGAAAAAATAGGAGGAAAAAGGCATGTCAGATTTTGTACACCTACACATTCACAGCGAGTATAGTTTACTAGATGGAGCTAATCGAATTAAAGATTTGCCAGTAAGAGCAAAAGAATTAGGAATGGATGCGATTGCAATAACCGATCATGGAGTTATGTATGGAGCAATCGACTTTTATAAAGCTTGCAAAAAAGAAGGTGTAAAACCAATTATTGGTTGTGAAGTTTATGTAGCAAGTCGTACGAGATTTGATAAAGAGCCAGAAGATAAAAAATATTATCATTTAATTTTGCTTGCGAAAAACAATAAGGGATATCAAAATTTAAGTAAATTAGTTTCTATTGGATTTACAGAAGGATATTATTATAAACCACGTATCGATTTAGAAGTATTGGAAAAATACCATGAAGGACTAATTTGTTTAAGTGCATGTTTAGCAAGTTCCATTAATCAGGCGATTTTAAATGGAGATATGGAAAAAGCAGAAGAAATTGCTTTATGGTTTAAAAATTTATTTCAGGATGACTATTATATTGAGCTTCAAAATAATGGTGTAAAAGAACAAGTAATGGTAAATCAAAGGCTAGTTCAAATAGCGAGAAAGCACAATATTCCTATTGTAGGAACAAACGATGCACATTATTTAAAAAAAGAAGATGCCTATAATCATGAAGTATTACTTTGTATTCAAACAGGAAAAAGGATGACAGATGTAGACCGTATGCGTTTTGAAACAGATGAATTATATGTAAAATCTCCGGAAGAAATGAAAGAATACTTTAAAAACTTACCAGACGCTATTGAAAATACAGTTAAAATTGCAGAAAAATGTAATGTGGAATTTGAATTTGGACATACTATTCTTCCAAATTATGATGTACCAGAAGGGTATGCAACTCATTATGATTATTTTAAAAAGTTATGTGAAGATGGAATCAAAGAAAGATATGGAGAACATCCATCAGAAGAAGTTTTAAAAAGAGCTGAATATGAACTAGAAGTTATTTCAAAGATGGGATATGTAGATTATTATCTTATTGTTTGGGATTTTATTCATTATGCAAAATCACAAGGAATTCCAGTGGGACCAGGACGTGGATCAGGGGCAGGATCGATTTTGGCATATGCTGTTGGAATTACCAATATCGATCCTATGAAATATAATTTACTTTTCGAACGTTTCTTAAACCCAGAAAGAATCAGTATGCCAGATTTTGATGTGGACTTCTGCTATGAAAGAAGAGGAGAAGTAATAGAATATGTAGAAAGAAAATATGGAAAAGATCATGTCTCACAGATTATTACATTTGGAACCATGTCTGCTAGAATGGTAATAAGAGATGTAGGACGAGCTTTAGATATGCCATATGCAGAATGTGATAAATTAGCAAAAATGATTCCAAATGAATTACATATCACAATAAAAAAAGCTTTAGAACAAAATAAAGAATTAAATATGAGATATGAAAATGAACCAGAAATCAAAAAAATGTTAGATATTGCAATGTCTTTAGAAGGGATGCCAAGACAGGCTTCTACGCATGCTTGTGGTATTGTTATTACGAAAGAACCAGTAGATACTTATGTTCCTTTATATGTAAGAGACAATCAAATATCAACCCAATATATCATGACTACATTAGAAGAACTTGGATTACTGAAAATGGACTTTTTAGGATTGAGAACATTAACAGTAATACAGGATGCAATTGATTTAGTAAAGCAAAACCGAGGAACTGATGTTAAGTTCGACAAAGATATGAATGATCCTAATGTATATAAATTATGGCAAGAAGGAAAGTCCTGTGGAATCTTTCAATTTGAAAGTCAAGGTATGACAAACTTTATGAAAGAACTAAAACCAGATTGTTTGGAAGATTTAATTGCAGGGGTATCTTTATACCGTCCAGGACCAATGGATCAAATTCCAAGATATATAAAGAATAAAAAGAATCCAGAACATGCAGAATACACTCATCCATCCTTAGAGCCAATTTTAAATGTTACCTATGGCTGTATGGTTTATCAAGAACAAGTTATGCAAATTGTACGTGATTTAGCGGGATATTCTTTAGGTCGAGCAGATTTAGTAAGACGTGCTATGGGAAAAAAGAAATTAGATGTTATGGCAAAAGAGAGAGAATATTTTATTCATGGACAGGTAGATGAGCAAGGAAATATTATAATTCCAGGCTGTATTCGAAATGGAATTGATGAAGCATCAGCAAATAAAATTTTTGATGAAATGGCAGAGTTTGCAAAATATGCATTTAATAAATCTCATGCAGCAGCATATGCAGTTGTATCTTATCAAACAGCATATTTAAAAGCATATTATCCAGAAGAGTTTATGGCAGCAACATTGAATAGCTTTTTAGGAAATTTGGAAAAAGTACCGACATATATTGACGAATGTAAACGTTTAAAAATAGAGATTTTAAAACCAGACATTAATAAAAGTTATACGAAATTTACGGTAGATCAAGGAAAAATTCGTTTCGGACTTCGGAAGTGTAAAAAATGTTGGAATTGCAGCAGTAGATAGTGTTGTAAAAGAAAGAAAAGAAAATGGGGAGTTTAAAAGTTTTACTGATTTCTGTGAAAGAATGCAAGGGGAAGCAGTAAATAAAAAATGTATCGAAAGTTTAATCAAAGCAGGAGCGTTTGATCAATTTGAACAAACAAGAGCAACCCTTATGGCTTCGTTCGAAAATATTATTGATACCATTCAAAATACGAACAAAAAAAGTTTTGCAGGACAAGTTACCATGTTTGATTTAGGAGGAGCACAAGAAGAAAATTTAGATGATCTAAAATATACCTATGGAGAAAAAGAAGAATATTCAGAAAAAGAAATGTTGTTTATGGAAAAAGAAATGCTTGGAATGTATATTACAGGACATCCGTTAGAGAAAATAAGAGAACAAATTGAAAGTCAAACCAATATTAATACAATGAAAATGTTAGAAATACAAGAGGCACAAAATGAAGCAGAAGAAGTAAATGCAAAGGCGGAATATGTAGACGGACAGTTTGTAAAATATGCAGGAATTATCACAAGTGTAAAAAAGAAATATACAAAAAATAATAAAATAATGGCCTTTGTAACGGTAGAAGATTTATATGGATCTGCCGAAATTATTATTTTCGAGAATTGTTACCAAAATTGTTCCAATAGCTTAGTAGAGGATAATATTGTATTAGTAGATGGTAGATTAAGCATTAGAGAAGATGAAGACGTAAAAATTGTAGCAAGAGAAATTACAGACTTTGGAATAAAAAAGAGAAAAGTTTTAAATATTCAAATTACAGATTTAGATGAAAGTAAAAAAAGGCAGCTAAGAGGAATGATTAAATTTTTTAATGGAGATAAAAATAATATACCAATTCAAGTAGAAGATAATGGAGAAATAAAACCATGCGGTTTAATATACTTAACAGCTGATATTCTTGAAGAATTTGAAGAGGTATTAGGAAGAGAAAGAGTAGACTTAAAAGAAATTTAAAAAGAAAAAAGTAAAAATATCAAAATGAAGTGAGCCAAAAAATTAAATGAAGAACTTTAATTAGGAGGTTCACTTTTTTGCTTTCAAAAATAAAAATGCATAAAAAAAGAAAAAAAGAAAAATAAAAAAGAAGAAAAAAATAAAAAAAGTATTTACAAAATAAAAATTGATGTGTAAGATAGAATCAGAGTAATGAGAAAAAAGGCAAGGGTGAAAGCAATGAAAATAAATCAAATGCTTGAAAGCCTTGACGCTCTACACACACACACACACACACACACACACACAGGTAATTTAAAGAACGAAACAGTAGAATCTACTGTTTTAAAAGTGATGTCAATAAAGGATAAGATATTTGAGAGATATTATCCTTTTAAAAGCAATGCGAAAAAACAAAAGTTAAAAAATAAACAAAATGTGTTTAGCGGAAAAGGTAATCAAATAGGAAAAGAAGAAAAAGTAGTAAAAAATACTACTTTAGTAGTCGTGGGAAAAAGACGGACAGAAAAAAAGAAAGAAAAACTTTTTAACTGCCTGTCTTTTTTGCGTGCTCTACACCAAGCAAAGGGAAAAAACAGAAGACTTTATGCAGTTTATAAAAAAGAAATTAATAACATTAGAATCCAAATTCAGTGCGATACAACTCTATTTAAACTGTATTTATAGCCGAAGAGAAAATAAGAAGGAAGGTGTAGAGAATGTTTAAGAAAAATGATAATAAAAAAGAAAATAGAAAGATAAAGAATAAGAAAAATAGAAAACAAATTAATATGATCCATACAAAAAAATTACCAATCTTTATGGTAATCGGATTAGTAATATTAGCAATATTAGTAATAGGAATCTATTATCTATTCCTAAACTTTAAAGAA
>DVNH01000030.1 GCA_018714565.1 Candidatus Merdicola faecigallinarum
AAATCTGTTGCTGCTTGAATACATAAAAGGATTACAATGAAAATAACGGAAATTGCTGATTCCTTTAAATGTCTTAATACTTTTAACATGTTTTTTCCTCACTTTCTTTCTTTAATATTCCATATTTTAAAAATTCTAATTCTTTTTCGAATATTTTCCTAGCAGATTCTTTTGAATTATATCTGAAATGATTTACAATTGCTTTTCCTGTTACTGCATATAGAATTTTTAAAATAATTTCAAAATCTTCTTGATCTTTTATTCTTAATTTTGTTTTATCTATTTTTTCAAAATACTGGTTTATATTTTTGGTCCTAATTTCTCTAATTTTTTTAAAAAAGATCGTATCTTCACTTGTCTTTATATTTTCAAAAATTTTTTTAAAAAATGGAATATTGTTCTTATCCATACATTCTTTCGTTATATAATCATATATAAATAAAAATAGTTCAAAAATATCATAATTATCTTTTTGTAATTGCTTTTCTAACTTTTGATCCATTCCACCAATATGTAGATATAAAATGTAATTTAATAAATCTTCTTTACTTTCAAAATATTGATAAAAGCTTCCTCTCGCAATTTCTGCTTCTTCTACGATATTCTTAATCGAAGTTCGTTCAAATGGAACTCTAGAAAATTCATGCTTTGCTGCAAGTAAGATTTTCTCTTTTTTTTCTTCCGGTAATTTCAAAAAAGTATCTGTTGGCATATCTCCCCTCCTATCTACACTTATTTTCCTTTATCGACGTTATTCTTTTAATTTTTAATAATCCACACACTTAAAATGACACCGTGTCATATATTGTATGTGACACAGTGTCATTTTGTCAACGAAATTTTTGTAGTCTTTTTGTGAATTTTATGTGAACATTTTTTTATTACGTAGGAAATTTCGAAAGAAATTTCTGAAGTAACAAGGTTAAGTTACCTTAATTTGTGCAATTGCGAAGCAATCTGTACATCTGGCAAAGTCACTTTTCTTATGTTGTTATTTCTTCTATAATGTTCTTTGCTTCTTTTACTAGTTCTGTATATTTATTTACTAAATCTTGCGTTGTAAATTGAACTGAGTTTCCGTTTACTTTCCATAAGCCTTTATATTCTTTTAAAAGTTGTAATATCTCTTCTATTTTTTGTATATAACTTTCTATTGCTTCACATTGGGATAAATAGTTTTTAACTTCTTCTTCATTTGGAAGAGCATTTTGAAAAATCTCTTTTTCTTTTTTATTCAAATTCATTTCATCGGCTCTTTGATCGATATATTCCTGACTCGTTATTTCTGTTAGTTTTTCTTTATAATTATTATTAATTTGTTTCATTTGTTCTATCTTTTCTCTTGTTTTTGTGAATTCTGGCCCATCATCTTCATAATTGGATGCAACTAGCGCTTTGGATAATCCACTTTCTTTATATGCTAGAGCATATTCAGCATTGTATTGGTCATACTCTAGAAAGTAGCTCTTAATTGCCTCTTCCATTTCACCGTATTTCCCTTTTGCTTTTATTGTATTATTAATTTCTTTATTATTATGAATTTTACTAACTTCTTCTAATAAAATTTGCTTTTGTGAGTTTTCATAAAATGCATAAGAAATTCCTACAATTAATAATATAACAACGATTATGCTAACTAGGATAATTACTATCTTTTTCCTATCTTTTGTATGTTTCATAAATTTTCCTCCTGTATACTTAACCTTTTCTTCACGATAAAAAACTCTCCTATTCAAATTTGCTTTGTGTTTTATTCGTTTTTACTCCTTACTCTTAATAATTCATCCCATTCTACTATTGCTTTTTTAACTCCACTTTTTGTATCCATTTTATATCGTCTGTTACTTTCTTTAATAAGAGCACAAAATTGAATTTATTGATTGCAGTACAATAATAAAAATCATTTTCTGGAAAAATTTCTTGTTTTTCTTTATCAAAAAATTTTGCTCCATTTGTTTCTTTTAATTCAGAAATTTTTTCTTCCATATTGATTTCTTTATTTTCTAACATACTTTTTATATATTCTGCACATAAATTATCTTCGTCTGTTTGCTCTTTACCATTCCATCCCATACAAACTAGGGAAACTTCTTCATATCCTCTTTGTTTTATATATTCTACAATTGCTTTCGCATTTACTAAGCTTCCTGTAATTACTTCTTTTGCATGAATTGCATTTGCAAGTCCTTGTGTTCCCGAACTTGTAGTATGAACAATAATTTTATCTTTCAAATCTGCTTTTTCCATTTGTGTAGGAGAATTTCCATAATCAAATCCTTCTAACATTTTTCCATTTCTTTCTCCTACTAATAAAAATTCTGGATTTCTTTCTTTTAATAAATATGCTAAATCTTTATCCGCTACTGGTATAATTTTTTTAGCACCTCTATCCATCATATAACATTCTAAAGAAAAAGCTCTAAATACATCAATAATAACAGCAAGTCCTTCTGCTTTCTTTGCTCCTTCAACTCCATATAATATATTAATTTTCATCCTTTTACTCCTTTATATAAAGTTTTACTTCCATTAAAAATCAATCTTAGTTACACTTATGATATCCTATCATAACAAATTTATAATTTCAATCATTCTATTTTCTTTTTTTATAATATTTTTTGTTTCAATAATGAGTTTCCTTCCCTTCAATTTTCATTTCTAATTTCATTTCTAACAAAAAAAGACTCCTTTATTTTACGTAAAAAAGAAGTCTTTCTTGTTATTTTTTAACATTTCACTTTAATCAATTTCAATTGCTCCTGTATAAAGGCCGTAGTAAGTTCCTTTTTTCGCAATTAATTCTTCATGATTTCCTCTTTCTATAATTCTTCCATGATCTAGCACCATAATAACATCAGAGTTTTTAATAGTAGAAAGTCTATGTGCAATTACAAATACCGTTCTACCTTTCATTAATTTATCCATTCCCTCTTGAACAATCTTTTCTGTTCTCGTATCAATGCTTGATGTTGCCTCATCCAAAATTAATACAGGTGGATTATTTAAAGCTGCTCTTGCAATCGATAATAACTGTCTTTGTCCTTGTGATAACCCCTCTCCATTTCCGGTAATTACAGTATCATATCCATGTGGAAGATGTTTTATGAATCTATCTGCGTTTGAAAGTTTTGCAGCTTTATATACTTCTTCATCGGTTGCATTTAATTTTCCATATTTAATATTGTCTTTAATTGTTCCTGTAAATAAACTTGTATCTTGTAAAACCATACCTAATGATCTTCTTAGATCATCTTTTTTAATTTTTCGGATATTAATTCGATCATAACGAATTTTTCCATCTTGAATATCATAGAAACGATTAATTAAGTTCGTAATTGTCGTTTTTCCTGCTCCTGTTGCTCCAACAAATGATACCTTCTGACCTTCTTTGGCAGATAATGTAATATCATGTAATATCCTTTTGTTTTCTTCATAGCCAAACTGAACATTTTCAAATTCTACTTGACCACGAAGTCTCGTATAAGTAGTTCTACCATCTTTGTGAGGATGTTTCCAAGCCCATATTCCTGTTCTTTCTTCTGTCTCTACTACCTTTCCATTTTCAATCTTAGCATTTACCAATGTTACATATCCTTCGTCTTGTTCCGATTGCTCATCCATTAATTCAAATATTCTTCCAGCTCCTGCTAAAGCCATAATAACGAAGTTCATTTGTTGTGAAACTTGACCTAAAGGATTTGTAAAAGCTTTTACATATTGTAAAAATGCTGCAATACTTCCTATTGTTAAAATTCCATTTACTGATAAAATTCCTCCAATTACAGCAACTAATACATATCCTATATTACCAATATTCATAATGCATGGCATTAAGATATTAGCGAACATATTCGCCTTTGTCATACTTTCGCATAATTGGTCATTCAGTTCATCAAATCTTTTTTTCGATTCTTCTTCATAGTTAAAAACCTTAACAACTTTTTGTCCTTCCATCATT
Organism: Candidatus Merdicola faecigallinarum; assembly: GCA_018714565.1. GTDB lineage: Bacteria > Bacillota > Clostridia > TANB77 > CAG-508 > Merdicola > Merdicola faecigallinarum. The sequence continues at coordinate 3,959 of DVNH01000030.1, forward strand.
TCTTCGATATATCCATTTACTTGGCCTATATGTTCTTGTTGTTTTACGAAGAATTTAGAGCTATTTCCACCTAAATATTTTGATACAAAGATCATAGAAACTACCATTGCAAGAACTACTAACGTTAAATAAATATTTGTTGCAAACATAGCACACAATACAGCAACCATGGATACAGTAGCAGAAAATACTTGCGGAATACTTTGACTAAGCATTTGCATTAAAGTATCAACATCATTCGTATAAGTACTCATAATTTCACCATGTGATCTGCTATCAAAATATCGGATTGGTAATGTTTGCATATGAGAAAACATTTGACTACGAATCTTTTTCAAAACACCTTGAGAAATATTGATCATTAGTCGATTATATATATATGTACAAATAACCCCAATTAAATAAATTACACCCATTATAAGAATAACATTTAATAAAGAGGTAAGGTCTGGTGATTCACTTCCTAAAAGTGGAGTGATAAAGTCATCAATTAAATACTTAATAAATTGTACTCCTAAAACTCCAACTAATGCACTTATTATAATGCTGACTAAAACAATCGCTAATTGTCCTTTATATTCGCTTGTTACATATTTTAAGAGTCTTTTTATTGTTTTAAATGTACTAGTTTTCTTCATTATCATCTCCTCCTTTCATTTGTGATTCGTAAACTTCTTGGTATATTGCATTTGTTTTTAATAACTCTTCGGAAGTTCCTATTCCATCTATTTTTCCATCATTTAATACAATAATTTTATCCGCGTCCTCAATAGAAGAAATTCTTTGTGCTATGATAATTTTAGTTGTATTTGGTATTTTCTCACGAAAAGCTTTTCGAATTAATGCATCCGTCTTAGTATCTACTGCACTTGTTGAATCATCTAAAATTAAAATTTTAGGTTGTTTTAAAATCGCTCTAGCAATACAAATTCTTTGTTTTTGTCCACCAGATACATTTGTTCCACCTTGATCTAATATCGTATCATATTTACTTGGAAATTCTTTAATAAATCCATCTGCTTGCGCTAATTTACATACTTCTTCTAGTTCTTCTTGATCCGCATTTTTCTTACCCCATCGTAAATTCTCAGCAATACTTCCTGAAAATAGTACGTTTTTTTGTAATACCATTGCAACTTCTTCTCTTAGAGCTTTTATATCATAGTCTCTAACATCAACTCCTCCAACTTTAATGCTTCCTTTTGTAACATCATAAAGTCTTGGAATTAATTGTACTAATGTTGATTTAGAGCTTCCCGTTCCTCCTATGACTCCAATCGTTTCTCCTTCTTTTATTTCCAAATTTATATTCTCTAAAGCAAAATTATTTTCATCTTCTTCATCACTATATCGAAAACTTACATTTTCAAAAGTAATCGATCCATCTTTTACTTTTTCGATTGGTTTTTCCTTATTTTTTATCGTTGGGTTTTCTTCAATCACTTCAATAATTCTTTCTGCTGATGATTGTGCCATAATAACCATAACGAAAACAAAAGATATCATCATTAAACTTGCTAAAATTTGCCATGCATAGGTAATAATGCTTGATAATTCTCCTGTTTGCATCTGTCCTCCAATGATTAGTCCAGATCCAATCCATGAAATTAATAAAATACATGTATAAATAGTAAATTGCATTACAGGTCCATTAAAAGCCACTATTTTTTGTGCTTTTTTAAAGTTCGTATATACTTCTGAATTTACTTTTTCAAATTTTTCTTTTTCATGTCCTTCTTTTACATAAGCTTTTACAACCCTTATTGCTGAAACATTTTCTTGTACAACATTATTTAATTTGTCATACTTTTTAAATACTCTTTCAAAATTAGGGTGAGCTTTTGTTGCTATAAAAAATAGAATAACTCCTAACACTGGTATTGCTACTAAGAAGATTACTGACAATTTTGCACTAATGGAGGCAACCATTAGAAGTGAAAAAATCATCATAATCGGTCCTCTTACCAAAATACGTATAATCATTTGAAAAGCCATTTGTACATTTGTTACATCAGTAGTCATACGAGTTACTAAACTTGACGTGGAAAATTTATCTATATTTTCAAAAGAATAGTCTTGAATTTTATAGAACATTTCTTTTCTTAAATTTTTTGCATATCCAGCTGAGGCTTTTGCAGCAAATCTACCTGATAGCATTCCAAATGTTAACGATAGGATAGCACATACAATCAATAAACCTCCTATTTCTAAGATATAATGGACATCTCCGTTTTGAATACCAACATCAATAATCTTTGCCATTAATAAAGGAATAATAACTTCCATTACTACTTCTAATATAACAAATATTGGGGTTAAGATTGTTGATTTCTTGTATTCTTTTACGTAACTTGCTAATTTTCTAAACATATTTTTCCTCCTTTTCTTAATTTTATCTAATATTCATTACTAATTTTTTAATCTTTAAACAATATTATACTTACGCTATGGCAGAGTTCATCTGGTAAAATGAACATTTTAAAAATACCATTCTTTCTTGTGAAAAGAATCGTATTTTTTAATTTCCTATTTTAATAATTTACTTTGGCTCTGTTAGAATAATAGAATAAAATTTCTATTGATTTTAATATTATGTAATTATTGTAAAATGCATAATATCTTAAAAATTCCAAGTGAAAACTTATTGTTAAAATTTAAAGATTAAAAAATATTTCTATAATAGATTTCTTTATCATATCATAAATTTTCAAAAAAGGAAAGTCCTATTAAAAAACAAATGTTATTTTTTTATATTATCTATAGTATACCCTTGTCTTTATTCTAATTATAAGAAATTTTCATTCTATCTTTTACTTCTGTTATTAACTGTTCCATATATTTTCTTCTCTCGATTTATAGAGTAACTTCCTTCAGATAGTCCTTTGCACATATTCTAATTTCTTCCATTCTTTCTTTTGTTTCCATGTTTTTGTATTCAATTCTGTTTATTAAGATATCAATATAATTTTTATCTTGTATATATTTTAAAGATATTGAAAAGTTTAGATCAAATATAAAAGCAATTACACATACCCAATAATCAATTTGTGTTTTTCTATCTTCCAACTTAATACATTTATGATTCATAAAGTCTTGATAAACTTGTTGAGAAACTTGTTCATAATTTATCGTTTCTGAATTGTATTTACTTGGAAATATATTTTTAAAATGTTCTGTTTCTTTTACTCTAAAGTTATCTAATTTATCCGCATCTCTAATAATTTTACTATGTAATAGTTCTAATTTATTTAACCCTTCTTCTATCTTATATTTATTATGATTATATATGGATTGCTTTATAATATTATCATATTGACTATCTCCCACAAATTTTTTTATTAAATTATCTTCAAATAAAATTTTTACTCCGTAGTCCGCATGATCAAAACCTGTGTTATCCAAAAAGTCATTCGTTTGTTTTACTTGTTCAAATCTACCAATATCATGTAATAAGGCAATTACTTTTGCGAGTTCAATATTTTCTTCATTCAAGCCTAATCCTCTTGAAATATATTCACTTTTCTTTACTACTTCATATGTATGTTTTACTTTTAATTTAATATTCCCATCTTCTAAATTATAAGCTTTTAAATAGTCCTTAAAACTTTCTTGTGCTTTTTTAAAATCGATCATAATATCATATCTTCCTTTTCCTATTTTTTTTATTATTCTATCATAATTTTTTTTAAAAAAGGAAGCTTTTTAAGCTCCCTTTTCTTTATTTTACAATATAATTATTTGTATTCACGTTTTTATTTATTCTCTATGCTTTTTATGTATCGATAAATTTCTCCCCAATTGCTTACTTCTTTTACGTACTCATTCTCTTTTATCTCTTTCATATCCTTATCTCTAAAATAAATCATTTTTATTTGATTTTCAGATAGTTTTTTGCATACATCATAGGAATCGTCTATCATAATATCTATATTTTCATTTTTAGCTGTTTCTAATTTATCGTCCTGCTTCCAATAATATTTGTCAAAAGAAATTCCTTCTTCTTGTAACTTTTTCATTGCTACATCTTTCATTTCTTTTACTGTTCCTCCTCTTGCAGATATTACAATTAATTCATTTCCTTCTTTTTGTAACATATGAATAACATCTTTTGCTCCTGGTATTAATGAAGTTTGTTTCGACAGCTCCAAAAAATATTTATTAATAAAGTTCATTCTTTCTTCTTCGGTCCAATTGTATCTATTTCTTAAATAGTGCTCATTTCTATTTACAATCCCATCTTTTTTTAATTCTATGAAATCATATAAATCTCCATAAGTTCTTAATACTCTTTCATAATCTAATATAACCCCATCAATATCAATTCCTATTTTCATAAACTTATTCACTACTCCTTTTTTCTCTTTTAATTAGTCATACTGTATCATATTTCTACTCTATTTTCCATAAAAATAGAATAAATAATCTGCATTTTTAAAGGGAATATTAAATTCTATTTAATATTCCTCATCGAATTATTATATATTTTTATTTTTTATATATTCTCCCTTAAACTCTTCCGCTAAAATATCCATAGAAACACAATCATAATATTTTCCATTAATATATCTACATTTTCTCCTTCTTCCATACTCTTGAAAGCCACATTTTTTATAGCAATTCAAAGCCCTTTCATTAAATTCCATTACATCTAATTTTATATTATTTAAATTTAAATAGCAAAATCCATAGTCTAAGATTAACTGTATCGCTTCTGTTCCAATTCCTTTTTCTCTTTCTTCTTTATCTCCAATAAAAATTCCTAATGTTGCTGTTCTATCAATTGTATTTATACTTTCTAAAGAAACAGATCCTATCATTTTGTTTTCTTTAAGAGTTACAATAACAAAACTTGCCTCTGCATTTGCATTTTCTTCTAAGTATTTTTTCTCTCCTGCAATCGTTACTAAACTTCCACTTCTTCCAATATAATCCGTTGTATCAAAATCATTTAACCATTCTGTAAATAATTCTACATCTTCTATATTTCTAGGCGATAAATATATTTTTTCTCCAACTAATTTTTTAAAATATTTCATTTTCCCTTCCTCCTATAAATTAAATCTTTCTTTTATCATCCTCGCAGTTTCATTTGCTTCAATATTTGTATTGTTTATTTTTAAATAATTTTTAAATATTTTTTCTCCTTCTCCTAAATTAGAATTCAGTCTATGTTTCTCCATTGATCTTAATAAATCTTTTTTACTCCATTCTAAATTTCTTTTAGACGCTTTATGTTCTAAACGATTTGGAGTTGTGTTTCTTTTTAATCTTTCTTCTAAATCCGCTTCTAATTCCACTACATAAGATTCTTCAAACAAGTTCATCCATTTATCTGTTTCCTTTTTTTCTAATTCGAAGTCTTTTCCAAAGTCAAAGCATCCTGTAACTATAATTCCCTTTTCGTTACTTTTTGCAAATTCTTTTAAAACTTCGTATCGAATTAATTGGTTCATCCTCCTATATGATTCTTTACTATAATCAAATATTAATCTTACCATTTCTATTGTCATATGATTATGAAATAATTTATATCCTGTTATTTTTGCTAACTCTTGACCTACTGTCATCTTTCCAACAGCCTGTGGTCCAATAATTAAGACAAATTTCGGCATATCATCATCTCCTTTTTTATAGTAAAAGTATAATGTTTTTTAATTTTTTATCATTTCTCTTAAATACTTATCTGTAAATTCTTTTACTTTTCTTTCTTTTCCTTCTAACTTTTTCATTAATTCATTTGCTATTTTATATGCTTCTTCCAATTCCTCTTTTGTCATTTCTTTTCTTTCAAATGCTTCTTTTAGTTCATCTTCATCCAATAAAATGATTTTTCCGTTTGGTCTTAATACTACATCTAAATATAAATCATCTTCATATGGTATTCCATTTTCTTTTCCTATTTCTCTTGCTATATCAAAATACCATTCTACTATTTCATCTTCTTCATTATAGATTGCAGTTAATCGAATTTTTGAATTATAATCATAGAATCCTAACCATTTATAATCTGTATCTTGAATGCAAATTCCATTTTCTAAAAAATATGGAAATGCTATTTTTTTAAAATTATTTAAGTATATATCTCCTGTAAATTCTTTATGGTTGAATGCTTTTATTTTTTGATCTATTTCTAAAACATTATTTTCTTTGTTTACACTATTGGCAAATTTCTTTTTTAGACTAATCCAATATCTTTGATCTATTTTTCCATTTTCAGCAGGAACTTCATTTTCTAATATACCACCATTGTTTTGTATACTCTTTTTTGAACCTATATTATCCTGAAAGCAAACCATTAGTACCCTTTCTATTCCTAATTTTTTGCATTCTTCCAGTGCTAATCGAATCATTTCAGTTGCATAACCTTTTCTCCTTTCCGATGGTCTTACCCCATCTCCAATATGTCCACAATTTTTCAATAAATTATCATTTAAAGTATGTCTAATCTGTATGGTTCCTACTACTTTATTGTCGGATTTTCTTACTCCTAAAAACACCGTTGCTGGAACTCTATTTTCTTCTATATTATCTTTTTCTCTATCTTTTCTTACTTTTTCTAACCATTGTTCAAAATCTTTTAATCTATCTAAACCTCCATCTCCTGATAATTCATATTCATCATTATCAATATGTTCTTGTAAATATTCTTCCATCTGTGACTTATATTCTTCTGTTGGAAATACCAATGTTAATTTTCCATATGCTTTATTCTTTTTCTTCATATTTCGTTCCCCCTTTATTTTAATAAGCTATGAAATAAGAAAAGTGGCTTCGCCACATGTACAGATTGCTTCGCAATCGCACAGACTTAGGTAACTTAACCTTGTTACTCCAGAAATTTCTGAAGAAATTTCTTATGTAATAAAAAAGCCTTGCAAAGAAATCATTTAAGACTCCTTTGCAAGACTTGTTATCTTACTTATCCGTGTAAGTAGCTTTCTATTTTTACTACTTTTTTACCGCTTGAACATCAAGTTCTAGGTAAACTCTTAAATATGGGTTATATTGTATCATATTCTTTTTTGATTGTCAAAAAAATCTCTCTTCTTATTATTACACTATATTTATATTAATATATGCATATTTACTAATTCTTGTATTTATATATTCATCTATTTTTTTCTTTGCTTTATTGGAAACAGCATATATTCTCCCCTTACTTGTAATTGGATTAATGTATCTTCTTTTTACTTTTCTATCTACACAAAACTTATCCTTTTGTTCTTCTTCACATTCTATAAATTCATTACAATTCATAAATTCATTAAATATATTTACAATACTTTTGTCTTTGCAACTTTTTATTTTTTTAATTATTTGCTCTTCTGATAATTGGTATAAATCTTTTTCAGTGAGCATTCTTTTATGATACATATTTTCAATAATATAAGCAAAAAAATACATTGTGATTGTATCTTCGGAGCGAATCCATAATGGCCATAATTCACTTGCACCTTCCACAAATTTTTCTGCTATATCTACTGATATAAATCCTAATTCAAAAGTGTTTTCTTCGTTCTTCATAACTTGAATATTTTTGTATATTTCTCGAATTATGGATAAATCCCACACTTTTTTATAATAAATTCCATTCATAAACGTATATTCTAATCGATCTGCTGATAGTTTTGGTGTTTCGTTATCTGCGATTGGATAAATTTTGTAATCGCTTATTTCTTCTAATTCTATATTATCTCTTTTTAGCAAATTCATTATTTCTTTTGAATTCTTGATTACCTCTAAAGTCTTCTCTTCTGTTGATTCTTGCTTTTCAGCATCTCCATTTAGGAAATCGATACAATGTTTAAATGCAGGGCTTGCTATATCATGAAATAAACCTGCTAATGTTTGTTTTTTATCATGTGTAAAATTCCAAATAATGAGCGCTACTCCTACACTATGTCGTAATACAGAATACATATCTTGATATATGTTTTCTTTTCTCCAATACCCGCCACATATTTGATTAATGCCTTCCAATTTTTGCATTTCTGGCGTGTATATATAATCGTTTAAAAATTCCGGAAAATCTTTTGATAAAATTTTATAATATTTTTGTATATTTTCACTTAAATTTTCTATATAATTACTAGACATTTTTCTACCACCGTTAAATTTTTTAAGTATTTCTGTTTTAAAATAATTCATCCTTATAAATTTCTGTCTGCTTTACCATATGCCATATATTACCTTCTCCTGCAAATTTGTCAGTATCAAAAAAGTTTTCTGTTTTATCAATCCAATAAAGTTTATTTACTTCCTCTATTAAATTTATCTCTTTTTTTAGTTTTCCAGCAAAAACTTCTAATTCTATATCAGACATTTGATATTCAAAATTCATCATATGAGTTAATGTAATATCATCTTTTGTAATTCCTGTTTCTTCTTGTAATTCCCTATAAGCTGCATGTAATTCATCTTCATCTTTCTCTACTTTTCCGCCTACTAAATTTAATTTTCCTTTATATGGTTCTTTCGCTCTTTTACACATTAATATCTTATCTTCTACATTATTATATACTAATATTACATTTAATTTTTTCATACTAATTTCCCATAACCTTTCTAATTTTTTACTTCTTCTCTTGTTGCATTTCAGAAACAACTTTATTTACTCTCTCCATAAAGGTTTCTTTATCGCTTAAAGCTTTTATAAATGCCATTTTATATATTTGGAACTCTTCATTATATAAATATGTTTTTGCATAACCATTTTTTCCATACTTTTCATTTAGGTGTTCATATATTCTATCAATTTGTTCTTTTTCTGTTTTTTCAGGATAATTTCTCTTTCCGTATAAATAAGTTCTTTTAATACATGTATCTATACTCTCAATTGTTCTATCCGCTGTACTAATAATTTTTCCATAAAGACTTTTAGGTTCATGATCACTAGAAGCTCTATGATCCTCTATCGCTTCTTTTATTATTTCTATTTCTTCCTTACTAAACCATTTTTTTATTATATTATCCTTCATAAAAATTTCTGCTGATAATTTTTCATGTATTTTTGGATTAATATGATGTCCTATATCATGATATGCAGCTACTGTATATACAATATTTTTATCTACATTATACTCTTTTGCAATTTTCAAACTTCTATTAATAACGGAATAAATATGTTCTATTCCATGTCCTTTTTCATTTTTATCGTATACAGGAAAAATCTCCTTTTCTATATAATCTTTTAAATCTTGCTTTACTCCATTATCCAAGATTTCCAATTGAACATCTAATATTTTTTCATTTTCATCTACCTTTATATATATATAAATTTTACTTTTATTGTCTAGCAAATATGAAATATACTTTTGTTCTAAAAGAATAATATTTGATAATCTCTTTTGTTTTGTTAGTAATTCTTTTATGGTCATCCATTCAGATATGTTCTCCTCAAATTCTTGTGGTTCTCCACTATAAGTATTTGTTCTAAATATCTGAAATATAAATTTCCTATCTGGATATTCAACTGACATTTCTCCTTTATACGTAAGATCTTTTATCTCCATTCCTGTCTCTTCTTCAAATTCTCTTATCGCTGTATCCCTAGGATACTCATTTTCTTCTATCTTCCCTCCTGGAATATCATAATATTCTGCTTTTTTATTTCCTTCTTTATATCTTGTTACTAAAACTTTATCATTTTCGATTAAAAAACAACGTACTGCATTTCTTACTTTCATTTCTATTTTCCCCCTAATTTTTTTAACAAAATATATCGTTTTATGTTCTTATCTTTTTGATACCATGTTTTCTCTTCATATCCTAATTCTTTTAAATTCTTCAAACTATATTTATTCTCGAAAGTTACTTCTGCTACAATATTCTCAATCTTTTTTTCTTTTGCTCTCTCTTCTAAATATCTTACTAATATCTTTTGTAGACCATTTCCTCTATATTCTGGTAACACTACCACTCCATCAATATCAGCACAAGTTCCTTTTAAATTTGGAATTTTTTGTTTTAATTCTTCCATTCTATTTGAAACAGATAAAAAAATCCATGCTATCATTTTATTATTTATAAATGCTCCATATATCTCTCCGTCATTAACAGGATCATTTACAATTCTTATATAACTTTCTTTTTTAAAAGGAAGAAAATATCCTTTTTCCTCTTCTTTAAAATGATCGATTATTCTATTTTGAATATCATATATCTCTTGGACATCTTTTGTAGTACATTTTCTTATTTCTATATTATCTAAATTAACTTCTCTATTTATCTGCTTTATCACTTCTTTTACATTTTCCATCTGATAATGTGTCTCTGTTTCTCCATATACCTTAAAACCTAGCTGTTCATATAATCTTTTGGCAGGATTATCTTTAAATACTTGTAAAATTGTTCTAATTCCTTTTTGATGATTTTCTTCTAACTGATTTTCTAAAATGTTTCTTCCAATTCCTTTCTGTTGATATTCCTTTAATATGCTTATTTCATTAATAAATAAATCTCCATCTGCTGTTCTATGCACTGCATATACTCCGATTGGTTTATTATCAATTTTGATAATTTTTTTATGTGATAAATGTTTTTCTAAATCTTGTCTTAGTCTTTCTTTTTGTTCTTCTTCTCTCCATCCCCAAATTTTATCAACATACCATTTAAAATTTTGTTTTTTTAATTCAAATAGAAAATCAAAATCTTTTATTGTGCAATCTCTAAAACTATACTTCATGTTTCTATTTTCTTTTAACTCCATATAAATACTTCCTATTCAATTTTTTTCTTTACTTTCCCTTATTATAATATAATTTTTTTATTTGTGACAGTCTTTTATAAAAAACTAATAAATTCACAAAGGACCATCAAACATCCTGTTTGATGGTCCTTTGCTTTCCTATTAAGGATATCTTGTTGGAGAACTTTACAGTCTAACATACTCTGAGTATGTTTTTTTCTTAATGCAGAAAGACTCCGGGTCTATCAGATACTCTATGTTAGCTGTGACCGTATGCTTCACATCTCTCCTTGGCAACAAGTTATCATAAAAACCAGAAGATCTGGTTATGCTAATTACATGTCGCCTTCTTAAAAAGCCTCTCCTTTTGAAAAACTGCTTATTTCGATCTGGATACTGCATAATACTTAAAGTCTTAGTGTATGTATTAGCCTTTATCTCTTTTTGCTCTTCCTCGATCCTATTTTCCCAATAAGGGGAATCATCCACCTCTTTTATCGCAGCCATTCTCCAGAAGTTCAACTCTGTTAGATAATTCCGGCTTACTAATTCAGAGAAAGCTTCAGCCAATTCCTCTACGGTGCTACCTGAAAAAATAAGTTCTTCTTTACTCATACGCTATCCTCCGATTTTTATATTTGCTTTTTTGCTACAAAGAGCATTATAGCATATTTATATAAAGTTCGCAAGTCTCACAAAAAGCCATTAAACCTATAGGTTCAATGGCTCTTTGCTTTCCTTCCTATTAAGGATTAACTCAGAAGGATATTACAATTCAACACCCTGTGGGTATATCTTTTTATCTTTTCATTTGTACTTATTACTTCTTCTATATCTTTTTGAGTTGCATTTTGTATTACATACTTATTAATATCTCTTAAATATTGGATTCCTTTTCCGAATTTTTCTTTCTCCATCCTTATTTTCTCTCCTATTTACTATTTTGAACTAACATATTTCAATCCAATCTCCATCGCTAGGAAATTTCACATTTTCAATTCCTTTTGTATCATAATCTGATCTATGTATCGCATAAAATTTACAATTTGGATATTGTTTATATAATTCTTTATAGTCTTCTAACCCCATATGAACTTCTGTTGTTTTTAATCCCGTTACATCTGAAAACATATAATCTGATTTATTACACATTGTATAATAATTTTCGCAAAAACTTGTATCACATGCATAGGATAAAGTTTTATTTTCTTTCTCAAGCATATATCCATTGATAGGCACACATTCCCCATGTTTTAACTTTAAAGCTGTTATATTAAATTTTTCTGTTTTATACTCTTCTTTATCCGATAATTCTACAAATTTAATATTATACTTTTCTTCTATTTGCTCATATTTGTTTATATTTCCATCTCCATGAGCAAAATTCATTAAATCTATTGTCTTTTTCCTTACTCCAACAGGCCCTATTATAATAAGTTGCTTTTCTATTTCTTTCCTTATTCCTCTACCAATTAATAAATTTGGTATATCTAAGAAATGATCTGCATGAAAATGGGATATTACTAAATAATGAATTGATTTTGTATAAATTTTCAATCTTTCTATTTGTTTTACCGTTCCCATACCAATATCAAATAATATATCATCTACTAATATACTTGTATTACATCTAGTTATCGATCCCATAGTTCCTGTACCTATAAAACTTATCTTCATTTATTCAATCTCCTCTGCTAGTTTATATTATCAATCTTTTCTAGCCACTCATAATATTTTACTAAATATTCCCAACATCCTTCTTTATCTGTTATTCCATTATAATTATCTTTTACTCTCTTTATAATTTCTTCTTTATTCATCCACTCAACTTCTGAAACTTCCTCTTCTTGTAATGTCACATCGCTTTTATCAATATCTTTATGTACAATATAATATTCATTAAAATGATTATTAATAATATATTCTTTTATATTACTAGAAATAGATGAACCAATAAAAGTCAAATCATTTTTATTTACTTCTATTCCTAATTCTTCCTTTAGTTCTCTAATCACTGCCTCAAATCCAAATTCTCCTGTAAACACATGACCACCTGCTGTAATATCCCACATATTAGGCCACAATTTTTTTGTAACACTTCTTTTTTGTAGTAATACTTGGTTTTTCGAATTTATGATAAACATTGCTACTGCTTTATGCCACAAGCCTTCTCTATGACATTTTTCTCTTGTTTCTACTCTTCCTGTATATTCTCCTTTTTCATTTAAAACATCAAAAATTTCTTCCATATTTATCTCTCTCCTTATATTTTATCTACATCAATTCCTAACTTTTTAAAATTTTCGTTAATTTGTGTCATATCTCTATAGATTCCTTTTGTTAATTCAAATCGATAATTTTCCTTTTCAATATTTTTCTCTTCTTCTTCTAATTCCTTCTCTATATCATAAGGAACTTTTACAAATTGAAATGAAATTTCTGAATGATATTCTTTACTTTCATATTCACCTTCTATAATGAAATAATATGCCTTTGTAGTTTCTAGCACATTACTGTCTTTTGTTACATTCCTAATTACATCAAATGAATTTCCTACACTTCCCACATTAATTAATGTTTTATTATATATTTTATCCATAAATGGATGATGAATATGTCCATATATAACAATATCTGCAACCTGATCCGATAATGTATTTTCTGTTGGCAAAAACATATCGTATTTGGTTTCTATATTATCAACATTTAAAATTGCTTTATTATTTACTCTATTAGTCGCATGATACAATCGAACTAGGCTTCCACTTATGTAGAATTCATAACTAAAAGGCAAACTTAATAAATAATTTCTATCCTCTTTACTAATTAAGGATTGATTCCATTTTATTCTCTTTTGCTCTTGTTCTGGAAATTGATTTATATTTTCGTGCTCAATTGAAAAATGTTTATCGCAATTTCCTTGTATTACCACTTCACAATTCTCTTTAATTAATTTTATACATTCTGCAGGATGCACTCCTTTTGCAATAATATCACCCAAACAAATTATTTTATCAACTTGCTTTTTCTTAATATCTTCCAACGTAGCTTTTAGTGCTTCTAAATTCCCATGTATATCCGAAATAATTGCTATTTTCATATGCTTTCCTCTTTCTTTTTAAT
>DVNH01000031.1 GCA_018714565.1 Candidatus Merdicola faecigallinarum
GCTCCCAATTCTAATAATCTCTTTAAACGATTATTACGGTTGATTACCCTTCTATATAAATCGTTTAAGTCAGATGTAGCAAATCTACCTCCATCTAATTGTACCATTGGTCTTAATTCTGGCGGAATTACTGGTACTACATTCATAATCATCCATTCAGGACGATTATGAGATAGACGGAAAGATTCAACTGTATCTAATCTTTTTACTAATTTTACTTTCTTTTGCTCGCTTGCTTTTTCAATTTCTTTCTTTAATTGTTTTGATAATTTTTCTAGATCGATTTTTTCTAGTAATGTTTGAAGAGCTTCTGCTCCCATTTCTGCTTTAAAAGATCCTTTTCCATATTTTTCTACTGCTTCTTGGTATTCTTTTTCTGTTAATACTTGTGCATTTACTAATCCAGAAGTACCTTTATCGGTTACGATATATGAAGCAAAATAAATGATCTTTTCTAGATTTCTTGGAGAAATATCTAGCATTAACGCAATTCTACTAGGAATTCCTTTAAAATACCAAATATGAGCTACTGGAGCTGCAAGCTCAATATGTCCCATTCTCTCTCTTCTAACTTTCGCCTTTGTTACTTCAACGCCACATCGGTCACAAACAATTCCTTTATAACGAACTCTTTTATATTTACCACAATGACATTCCCAGTCTTTTGTAGGTCCAAATATTCTTTCACAGAATAAACCGTCTTTTTCAGGTTTTAACGTACGATAATTGATTGTTTCTGGTTTCTTTACTTCTCCTTTTGACCATTCCCTAATCTTTTCATCGGATGCTAAACCTATTTTTAGCTTTTCAAAGACATCTAATTCGTCCACGTTTTTGCCCCCTTCAAAATTTGAAAAATTTACATTTTTTCTACTTTTTTCTCTTTTAGTACAATTTTCATATACACCGCTGTGCAATTCCCTAAAGCTTAATTCAATTGTCTAATCGAGATCTATTCAATTATTCTTCATCATCTAATAAGTCTTGATCATCTAGTAAATTTTCTTCTGCTAAGTCATTGTCGTAAACATCCATTTCACCAATATCTTCTACATCATCGATGATGTCTTCATTTTCAAAAAGTTCATCGTCTTCAAGTAATACTGGCTCTCCATCTTCGTCTTCTGCAATATAGCCATCTTCTAATTCTTTTTCTAATAAGACTGCTTCTTCCCTTTTTCTCTTTTCTAAATTAAAGTCAATTCCTTCATCAATGTTTTCTTTTAATTCAATCTCTTTATCATCTTTTGAATAAAGTCTAACATCTAATCCTAAGGATTGTAATTCTTTAATTAATACTTTGAATGTTTCTGGAACACCTGGTTCTGGAACATTCTCTCCTTTTACGATTGCTTCGTAAGTTTTTACTCTTCCTACAACGTCGTCTGATTTTACTGTTAACATTTCTTGTAATGTATGTGCTGCACCATAAGCTTCTAGTGCCCAAACTTCCATCTCTCCAAAACGTTGTCCACCAAATTGTGCTTTTCCTCCTAGAGGTTGTTGTGTTACTAATGAGTATGGTCCTGTTGAACGAGCATGAATTTTATCATCAACTAAATGGTGTAGTTTTAACATATACATAACGCCAACTGTAATTGGTTTATCAAATGGTTCTCCTGTTCTTCCATCATATAATGTTGTTTTACCATCTGGTGAATTTCCTGATTTTTCTAGTAATTCTGTAATTTCTTCTTGAGATGCTCCATCGAATACTGGTGTTGCAATTTTCCATCCTAATGCTTTTGCTGCCATTCCTAAATGTACTTCAAGTACCTGACCTAAGTTCATACGAGAAGGAACACCTAATGGGTTAAGTAAAATGTCTACTGGTGTACCATCTGGCATAAATGGCATATCTTCTTCTGGTAAGATTCTTGAGATAACACCTTTATTACCATGACGTCCTGCCATTTTATCTCCAACAGAGATTTTTCTTTTTGTTGCAATATAACAACGAATAATTTGGTTTACTCCAGGTCCTAATTCATCTGAATTATCTCTTGTAAATATTTTGATATCTACAATCGTTCCTGCTTCTCCATGAGGTACACGAAGTGAAGTATCTCTTACTTCTCTTGCTTTCTCTCCAAAGATTGCACGAAGTAATCTTTCTTCTGCAGTTAATTCTGTTTCTCCTTTTGGTGTAACTTTTCCAACTAGGATATCTCCTGGTCTTACTTCTGCCCCAATACGAATAATTCCATTTTCATCTAGATCTTTTAAGCTATCTTCTCCCACATTTGGAATATCTCTTGTGATCTCTTCTGGTCCTAATTTTGTATCACGGCATTCACAATCATATTCTTCAATATGAATTGATGTAAATACGTCTTCTTTTACTAATCTTTCATTAATTAAAATAGCATCCTCGTAGTTGTAACCTTCCCAAGTTGAGAAAGCAATTAATACATTCTTACCAAGTGCCATTTCTCCGTTTTTTGTTGCAGGTCCATCGGCTATTGCATCACCTTTTTTTACTTTTTCTCCTGCTACAACGATTGGTCTCTGGTTGATACAAGTACCACCGTTTGTTCTTTTAAATTTACGAAGTTTATGTGTTTTTGTTGTTCCATTTTTATATTTTACAGTAATTGCTTCTCCTGTTACTTTTTGAATTACTCCATCATCTTCTGCTAATACTAAGATTCCTGAATCTTTTGCTGCTCTATATTCCATTCCTGTTCCAATAATTGGAGAATCTGCTATCATAAGTGGAACTGCTTGACGTTGCATATTGGCACCCATTAACGCACGTTTTGCATCATCATGCTCTAAGAATGGTATCATGGCTGCACCAATAGAAACTAATTGTTTTGGAGATACATCCATACAATTTACCATTTCTTTTTCTACTTCAATAATTTCATTGCGATAACGTACTTTGATACGATCATGAATAAAGTTTCCATTTTCGTCTAAAGGTTCTTCTGCTTCTGCGATATAATTTCCATCTTCTGCATCTGCACTCATATATTCAATTCTGTCTGTTGGTTTATGAGTTTCTGGATCTACAATTCGATATGGTGTTTCGATAAATCCATACTCATTAATAATTGCAAATGAAGAAAGTGCTGAGATAAGACCAATGTTAGGTCCTTCTGGTGATTCTATTGGACATAATCTACCATAGTGAGTATAGTGAATATCACGAACTTCAAACCCAGCTCTTTCTCTCGATAATCCTCCAGGTCCTAATGCAGAAATTCTTCTTTTATGTGTTAATTCTGAAAGTGGATTTGTTTGATCCATAAATTGTGATAATTGTGAGCTTCCAAAGAATTCACGAATTGCTGATGTAATTGGTTTTGTGTTAATCAATGTTTGTGGAGTAACAACATCTAGATCTTGAATTGTCATTCTTTCACGAACAACTCTTTCTAATCTTGTTAAACCAATTCTAAATTGATTTTGTAATAATTCTCCAACACAACGAATACGTCTATTTCCTAAATGGTCAATATCATCTACCTCTCCTAAACCATGGTCTAGATTTAACAGATAATTAACAGATGCTAAAATATCTTCTGTTGTTACATGTTTTGGAACCAATTCTTCCATTCTTTCTTCTAATACTTTATGTAAATCTTTTTTATCTGTATGCTCTAAAATATTTTTTAATACTTCATAATTTACCATTTCTTTTACATGTAAATCTGAAATATCTACATCTGTAACAAAATTGTGGATATTAACTGTTCCATTACCAATAATTCTTACTTTTTGATCTTCTACTTTTACATCAACACTGTTAATTCCCGCATTTTGAATTTCTTCTGCTACTTCTTTTCCAATAACAGTATCTTTTTCTACTAAAACTTCTCCTGTTTCTGGATCGATAATATCGCTATATGCTATTCTTCCAGCAATTCTACTAGCTAAACTTAATTTTTTATTAAATTTATATCTTCCTACTTTTGCTAAATCATATCTTCTTGCATCAAAGAATAAACCATTAAATAAGTTTTTAGCAGCATCTACTGTTGGAAGTTCTCCTGGTCTTAATTTTTTATAAATTTCAATTAGAGACTCATCCGAAGTTTTAATAGTATCTTTTTGAATTGTTGCTTTTAATTTTTCTTCTTCTCCGAAAAATTCTAAGATTTGTTCATCGGTTTCTAGTCCCAATGCTCTTAAAAGTGTTGTTACTGGGATTTTTCTTGTTCTGTCAACACGTGCATAGAAAATATCATTACTATCTGTTTCATATTCAATCCATGCTCCACGAATTGGCATAACAGTTGATGTATATAATTTCTTTCCTGATTTATCAAAACTATCTGCATAATAACATCCTGGTGAACGTACTAACTGGCTTACAACAACTCTCTCTGCCCCATTAATAATAAATGTTCCACTATCTGTCATAAGTGGGAAATCTCCTAAATAGATCTCCTGCTCTTTTATTTCTCCAGTTTCACGATTAATTAAACGAACTTTTACATGCAATCTTGTTGAATAGGTAGCATCTCTTTCTTTTGATTCTTCCAAAGAATACTTTGTTTTGTCTTCCATGTAATAATCGAAAAATTCTAGAACTAAATTCCCTGTGTAGTCAATAATTGGTGAAATATCTTTTAGAACTTCTCCTAATCCTTCTTCTACAAACCAGTCATAAGAATCTTTCTGAACTTTAATAAGGTTTGGCATTTCTATGTAGTCGCCAACTTTTGCAAAAGTTTTTCTTGAACTTTTTTCATAGTTAATGTCCTTAACCAATTTAAATCACCTCAAAATATAAAATTAAGCAGATTTGGATTTTATATAAAAATTTAAAAAGTTCTTCTTAATAAATAAAAGCCTATACAAAATTTCTATTCCTGCTTTCAAAATAGTTCTTCCGTATACTTTTTTATAAATTAATTCTTCTTTTTAAATTTACATAAGACTTATTTTTGACAACAAAAAGGTATGTTGGTACTTTTTTCTTTTTGTTACCAACCTACCTTTGTTTTTATTGAATTAACGATCATTTTTTCTCATATGATTCTTAATCTTAACCACCCTATCTAAAACGATTTAAGATTAAATTTCCCTCTTGTTTTTGCAAAAGGCATTATATCTGTAATATAATATCATATTTTTCAAGGGCTTGTCAATGTTTTTTGTTAAAAATTGAATATGTTGACAGAAAATTTAGAGAAAAGTATAATAGGGGTATGGTTATTTAAAAGACTACGGATATTTGAAGTTAGAATTTATTATGCTAACAAAAAAATTTAAATATTTTTTACTATTAAAATACAAAATAAATTTAAGAAAAGAGGAAAATGAAATGTATTCAGAAACAAAAATTAACGTTCGCTATGCAGAAACAGATCAAATGGGAATTGTACACCATAGTGTTTATGCTATTTGGTATGAGTATGCCAGAACAGAATTTAGTAAAGAAATGGGATTTCCTTATCGTAAAATGGAAGAAGAAGGAGTTATGACTCCTCTTGTAGAGCTACATAGTAAATATATTATGCCTTGTGGTTATGACGAAGAAGTCGTTGTTAGAACTAAAATTGGAAAGCTAACACCTGCAAGAGTTGTATTTGAATATGAAGTTTATAAGGAAAATAAATTAATTAATACAGGATATACGATGCATGCTATTACTGACAAAGATCTAAAACCAATGAACTTAAAAAAAATTAAACCAGAAATCTATCAGATTATGGAAAAAAGTATGCAAGATGAAAATAAGAAATTATAATAACAAAAATCATTTATTTAAAAAAAGGAGTTTGCCATGAGTTTAAAAAAGAAAATTATTATTCTCGTTACTATTGTTACAATTTTTATCCTTTGCATCGTTGGCTATTTTCTATATGATTATTTCACCCCTTCCACGGTTACTTCTACGGATCAAAAGTTTTCATTAACGATTCCAGGAAAGGTAAAATATAAAACCAGACAGGATGAAAATAAAAATTATAATTTAGAATTATATTCTGTTAAAGATGAAATGTTTATCTATAGTACTGTTATTGAAAAAACAGAACCTGTTCAAGTAAAGAATGCTGTACAAATGGAAAAAGACGATCTTGCTAATGTACGAAAAGAATTAAAAGATATTACAGATATTTCTGAACGTTCTTTAGATAGTGGTAACGCATACGAATATAGTTATACTTATTATGATGAAAGTTACCAAGATCATCTTTTTGCTCAAATCGTTTGGATCGAAACAGAAAAAAATATTTACATTTTAGATTGTGAAGTAATTACAAAAAATCAAGAAAAGTACAAACCAATTTTTAATGAAATTATTTCTTCTTTTGATGAGCATAATTCTTAATCCTTGTTATTATTTAGCTGAATAACTATACTTGTAATAAAAATATTAAAGAACATGTCAAGGAGGAAATTATGTTTCAAAGTACTATATTTAAATACATAGCAACAATTGTAATTGGTATGATACCGATTCTTGAATTACGTGGTGCAATTCCCATTGGAGTTTTTACATTCCATTTAAATTATATCGAATCTTTTATTTTAAGTTTTATAGGAAATATTATCCCTGTATATTTTATCGTAAAATATATTAGACCTTTATTCAACTTTTTTGGAAGATGGAAACCTTTTAAAATGGTAATTGATTGGGCTACAAAACGTGCTACTAGGAAAATTGAAGAAAGTGAAAAGCTACAAAATTTCACAGCTTTAGGTTTATTCTTATTTGTAGCAGTTCCGCTTCCAGGTACTGGTGCATGGGTTGGCTCTTTAATTGCTAATTTCTTAGGGGTACCTCCAAAAAAGGCAATTCCACCAATTATTCTTGGCGTATTCGTTGCTGGAATTGTTATCTTAACAATGACCGCTGCTGCAAATGGAGGAATTCAATACTTATTACAAAAAGGAGTATAAAATAAATAAATTTTATACCGTTTTTTATCATTATATTTAAGATCAATCATTTTACCTAAAAAGAAGTAGAACTTTAAAATTTAAAGTTCTACTTCTTTTTTACACAACTTTTGGAATTTTCTCCATTTTCTACACATTTTTTCTTCTCCAAAGCACAATTAAGATTATAACTACACCTATTATGCTCAGAGATACCCACACTATTCCAGGTAATTCTTTTTGTTTTTTCATTTCTCCTGTATAGTATTCATTTAAGTTTTCTCTTGCTATTTTTTCGTTTTCACTTATCACCTCCTCTTGTTTTGTATTTAGTATCTCCTCTTCATTATAAATTTCAAAAGTCCTTGTTTTTGTATTATAGCTTGTTATATATTCTTTCTCATTCGAAGATGAGATACTTGTTTGTGTATTTTCTATATTTTCTGGATTATCTGTATTTCTGTCATTTTTTTCTTGTATTGCTATTTCAATTGGTTTTTCTTGTAATTCTTGTACTAATTTTTGAGTTTCTTCATAACTTTCTTTTGTATCTTCTATTAATGTATTTCTTCTTTCTAAACTTTGTTTCAAATAATCTATGATTCCTAATTGTTTTTCTTCCAACTTTTCTTCTTTAAGAATTTCTCCTGTTTGATAATTAAATTGTATACTGCTTCCATCCTCATAAGTTACAGTTGTTATCTTATATTCTGTATGTAAATTATTGTCTAAACTTATAATATCTTTATTTTTAAAGTTTTCTGGATAATGGATTGCCTCCTTTAAATCATAGATCTTTCCATCTGTTCCTAATACAGTCTCGTACTCTTTCCCATTGTATCTATCTAAAATCACATTATTCGTTATAATTTCTAAATTCCCGTCAATAACATATAAGTTGCCTTCTTTTACATAAATACGATCTTCTCTCATAACTTCTTCATTTGTTTCTTTATTTATGATTTTAGATGAATCCTCATATAATAAAATTTCATATTGTTCATAATCAAATTTTTCGATTAACTCTTTTTCCTCTAACTTTTCTGCTATAGAAGAAATTTCCTTTGCTGTATTCGTTTCACTTATTATATGCTCACTATCTTTTGGAAGCTTAATTCCTTCTTGATTACTTAAACCATTAATCAGAGGATATTTCTCTTGTTGTAAACTTGTATAAGTATAATCTGTTCCCAAACCTATTTTATTTTTATAAGTTTCTTCCAATTTTAAATCTTCCTCTTTTAAATATTGAGATACTCCAATAAATGGTTCATTTTGCACATTAATATTTTCTCCATTAATGGTAGAATACTGATATACATAAATATTCTTTAAATTTCTTACTTCATCTTTTTGTTTTCCTAACCCTAGGGAAGTATTGGCTTCATTTCCAATCAAATCTGCTTGAATATAATTGTTGCGAATATATTGGTACCCACCTTGTAGATTGTCCGAAAATCCTCCTACAATTCCTCCTACATTATTTTTAGCTTCTATCACTGATCCTGCCACATAACAATTATAAAGTCCAAAATTACTTGTTTCCATTACTTGATTTCGAATGTAACCTGCAATTCCTCCAGCACATTGCGAAATTGCTGTTACTTTCGTATTAGTATATGATCTTCTAATATATCCTTTAATTGAATATCCAACAATTCCTCCTACATTACTATTTCCCGTTACACTACCACCTTGAACATAGTTTTTATCAATTCCACCATTTCCAGAATGATTATAATATCCAAATATTCCTCCTACATTATTCCCCTTTGAAGAAACAGTGCAATTAATTGCTCGATTATTGCTGCCTCCCCAAGAAGGCGCTCCTATTACACCACCAACATTATTTGAATTACTAGATATTCCTTCTATAATAGAATCTTCAATAATATTATTGCTTAAATTTCCTTTCGCTACAATTCCTCCAATATTACTTCCGCTTCCTTTTACTGTAATATGGTAAGCTTCAAAAGAATTACTATCGAAAAACTCACCAGCGACTCCACCTACAGTACTTACTCCTGTAATACTACTATTCATGATTTTCAAATACTGTCCTTGTGTAGGGTTTGTTGCTCCTCCAGATAGATTGCCGAAAATTCCTCCTACATTATTTTTACCCGTAATATTAGAATTTTGTACTGTAACATATTTCATGTTATAACCATTTCTTTTTTCTGGAGAAGATAAAATTCCCCCAACATGATCTCCGTTTCCTACAATTGTAAGATTATTCGCTTCTACCGTTCTTAGCATTGGCAAGGCAGAACTTCCTGCATACCCTGCAACATAAGACTTTCCTGTAATTTTTACTGTATCCATTGTAATATTTTCGATTGATTCACTAGTACTTCTTCCAATAAATCCTACTTGATCCAATTTTGGTGCATCTACTATAACATTGTTAAGTGTAATATTACTTACAGTTGCATTGGTATTTGCAATAATACCTGTTCTTATTCCTGAAGCAGTGTTAGTAATATTGATATTTTCAAAGGTCACATCTTTTAAAATTGTTTTTACTGTCTTTATAAATCCTGAATTACTACTATTTAAAACCAGATTAATATTGGATAATTTATGATTATTTCCTTCTAATTTTCCAATGGTTAAATCTGTTTTAATATTGCTTTTATCTTTGAAATCAATATCATTCATTAATCGATAATTCTGATAAGTATTTTCCTCAATCGTCTGCCAATCCTCATAACTATATATTTCTTTATAAAACTCAACATTCACTCGTTCTTCTACTTCTTTTTCTTTTATTTCCCCACTTTCTTCATAGGACACTTTTGAAATTCGATAACTATCATAATATCTTGTTGGAGTTGCTACTACATTTAGATATGTTTTTTCATTTTGATTTATATTATTCGTAATTTTTACTTCCATGTCTTCAATTTCTATTTTTGTAATTAATCTATTCATTGTATTTTTCAATACAATTCGCATTGTAACAGTGTCCACTGCTGTTTTTACGGCTTCTACTTCTTCAATTTCTAATTCTGTTTTCTCTTCTTCTGGTAATTTATTATCTATCTGGTTTGGTAATAATTCATTTCTATCCACATCATATAATTGTGGTAAAACGCCTTGTTCTATCTTCTCATAAGAATAACTTGTTCCTAATTTAATTCTATCTTGATATATTGTTTTATCTTTCAAATTATCTATGTTTAATAAGGTTGCTCCTTCTGTTTCTTTTGTTATTGATCCGTTTATTCTTTGTCTCTCATAAGCATAATTGTTTTCTTTCTCTTTCGAGTTTCCTACAATTCTACTTACTGTTTCTACCTTTTGCTTACTATATACATTTCCAATTGCTAAATTATTAGAAATATTCACAAGTAAAGTACTTCTATCATTTCCAACAATTCCTCCTACATATTCTCCATCGGTTATTATATGAACATTACTATAACAACTTTTTACTTCTCCTTTATTAAAGAATCCACCTATTCCTCCTACATTGGAGCTATCTGTTTCAATTTTTCCTATTACATAGCAATTGCTTATGCTATTTGCTCCTGAATCATATCCATAAATTCCTCCGATTCCTGATACCTCTGATGCATTTTTGATATATAAATTAACATTTTGAATATAAGAATTTTGAATATTGTTATTTGAACCGGTACCTATCATTCCTCCTACTGCTAATTTTGTAGCCTGGTTTTGACTATTAAATTCAAAGTTATTAACACTACTATTTGTAATTGATCCTCCTGACGCATAGCCAACAATTGCCCCTCCAAATACATCTCCTACGTAACTTTTACTTACCTCTATTTTCACATCTTTCATGTGTACTTGGTTAATTTTTCCTTTATTTAAATATTCAATTAGTCCTAATCGATTTTTCTTTGCTTCCTCCCAAGTAAGGTTTTCGACATTTAAATGATTGATCACTCCTTGCACTTCAATAAAAAGTCCTCGACCACTACTATCAATTCTTATATTTTTGATCGTATGTCCATTTCCTTCTAATTTTCCAGTAAAAGCTTTGGTTATTATAATTTCTGAACCTTCATTCATAAAATCTAAGTCTTCTTCTAGGATATAATTTTCTGTTGGTGATATATTTATATTTTTCCAATCAGAAACAGTTCGAATTTCTCGGTATAAATCCACTTCAATAACTCTTTCATTTTCTAGAAATTCTCTTGTATATGGAATGTTAAAAGCCCCTTTTGTTGTAATACTTAACACACTATATTTTGATAAATATTTTATTGGACTATGTAATGTTGCAATTACATCACTTCTTCCTTCTCCATAGGTTTGAGATATAATGCTACAAGAAATATCTTTCATTTTAATACTTGTAATTGTCTCACCAGATGGATTATATACATTAAATTTTACCTTTACCGTATCCGTTCCTTGTTCTAACACCTCGATTGATAAGATATCTGCCAAGTCGTCGTCCTCTACTTCTGGTAATGGAATATATTCTTGATTTGGCATAACATCTGGCATAATAATTTGTGGATAATATCCTTGCGTTACATTTTCTTCTATATTAAACCTACTATCCCCGTTTAATAATTGATTTTGAAAATTCACATCATGTAATGCAAGCATTGTTGTTTTTTGATGATAACTATTTTTAAATACTTCATCATTAAAGTAATAGTTATTACTAATTTTTCCACCTGCTGAATAAATATTAGGTCCATTATTTATATTTGTTATATTTTTTCCTAATCCCACAGAATATACATTTTCTACAGAAGCATTACCATTATTACTTGCTACAATATTTCCTACATTGTTTGTTATATCTGTTTGGTTATTTACATCTACATTAATTAAGCTAAACACATTTTTTATTTGTCCATTTCCCTCGTTAGAGTTTGCCAATGTTCCAATTGATCTACCTTCACCACTAGACCTTGTAAATTCTGCGTTTATATTTTCTCCATATAGATATCCATTTTTTATTACTCCATAGTTTCTCCAACATAAAATTCCAGATTCTGCAGTAGCATACATTGGCTCTTGCATATTAACCACAAAATTTTCTATTGTTCCATAATTATCTATTATTAGTATTTCAAACCTCCAATTTGGAAGAGAAATGCTTTCAGTAACATTCAATTGCATATTTTGAATTGTTCCATAATTATTTTTAATTAAAAATCCATCATTTGAACTGAATTCTGTTATCCTGTTTAATTTTACGTCAAAAACTATATTTTGTATTACTCCTTCTGCTCCCATTTTATAAATAATAGGAGCTACAGAATTTTTTGCATCACGTATTAAAGAAAAACCATTAAAATTAATCTTTCCGTTAAACTCCATATTATCGGAACCAAAACGATAGGTATTTCCAGATACTCCTGTAAGGTCAATATCATTTAAAATGATATATTCTCCATAAGGTTGTATTTCTAAAAATTCTTCTTTACTACCGATTCCTTTTATCTCTTTTTCTTGTCTTGTCTCAAATTCTTGGAAGTCTAATATGTATTCCCTTTCTCCTATTTTAATCAAAAGTTCTGCACGATAGATATGATTTCCTTCTACTAAATATGTTTTTATATGATTAATTACTTGATTATTTTCATCAATTTCTTCATATCGATTTTCTTGTATTAAGTTACCATCTTGATATAACTTGATATAATAATCTTTTGTTTTTATCTCTTCTCTTTCGTCTGTTAAATTAATTACCAAATTACTTTCCAGCATAAAAGTATATTCTTCATAATTAGTCTTTTTAGGTCCTAATTCTATTTGAAGTTCTTTTATCTCTACTCCATTTCCTCCTTGTATATAAAAGCCTAAATAGCCTGTTTCATCTATCTTTAATGTTTTTGCATAAGATTTCCATTCATCTACTACTAATCCTGTTATCTCTTGTCTATTTTTATCTTGCTTACTATTTTGAATGTATACTTTACTTCCTCCGTCAGATGCTAATTTAGCCCTAAAGCTCATTGTTACTTCTTGCCCTGCATACTCTCTTAAGTCATACACTGCTCTTCTATTATTTCCATGACCTCCTAATGTTAAAATTTTTGTTTCCTCATTATATTCTTTTCCATAATAGTCAGCTGTATTGAAGTTTGGATATACATACCATTTCACTTTCGATCTCACATCAACTAAATTCTTTCCTGTTCCTTTTCTTGTTAATCCAGTTAATCCTAAACTTCCTTTAATCCCTGTTTCTGTTACGATTCTTAATTCCTTTAATAAATAATTTGCTTCATAGGTGCTATCCGTACTTCCTTCATTATATTGGTCTGCATAAAAACTTAGAGTATATGTTTTTCCTAATTCTAATTTTTCAATCGTCTTTCTAGCATAATCTCCATTCGTATCGATTTCTTCTAATATTAATAAGTTTGTTTTTTCATCTCTTAATTCCATTCGTACTTTATTTGTTAATACAGCATGGTCAATATCTTCAATTCTTACGTCAAAATCAATTAAATCCGCTGTTACGAATAAATTAATCATTTGCACTTCTGCCGGCATTTTTAAAGTTATAAATTCTTTTAAGGAATACGTCACCTGTACTTCTTCTACTGTTTCTCCTTGCTGTACTTTACTTGTAATGTTTAGACTATATTTTGTATTAGAAACTAAGTTTTCAAAAAGATGTATTTCTGTTTCTCCAACTTTTAGCTTTTGTAATTCTTCTCCTGTAATTATAATTGTTTCTAAAATATTTCCTTCTTCTGTGAAATTATTTTGAACTGTATTTTCTTCTTCATCTAAATCTCTTTGATATGTTTTTTCTTGTCCAAAATCTTGATTCTCTTTTCCGATTTCTACTAATTCAATTTTGATTTCTTGTAAAATTTGAATTAACCTTTTATCGGTTCTATTATCATTAATTTTGATTTCTATAGTTCCTGAATTTGTTTGTATATCTGCCAAGTTTGTATTTAATTCTAAATAACCTAATGTGGATAATGGTTGTGTTGCAAATATTGTTTGACCTATAATTTGGCTTTCTTGTTTTCCTTTGTTATCTTCTAAATCGTAACTTGCATATATCGTTATTGTGTAATATTGGTTTGGATCCAGATTATTTAGATATATACTTTCATCATTTTCACTTAGTCCACTTTCTTTTACAATTTCTCCTGTTGGTTTTGTAATTTGGTAATGATAATTTTCTAGCACAACATCATCTCGATTGTTTAATTTTAGCCCAATTTCCACTTCGATTACATTTTGTTTATTTAACCTTATACTTACTTTTGGTACTTGTTTTGATGTTCTCGTTTCCCCTTTGTTATTTTCTACTCTTAATTCATTTCCTTGGTTATCGTATAGTTTTATTGTATAATATACTTTTTGATTTGATTTCATTCCCTCTAGCGTTTCATATATAATTGCTTCTCCATTCATAAACTTTCTTAAGTTTTCTCCTGTTAGTTTGTATATTACATCTCCAATTTCTACTTCTAATCTTTTGATTCCTTTTACTGCTTCATTTTGTAAATCAGATACAATCTTTAAGTTCTTTAATTGAATTTTATTTGAGAATATCTCTCCATTTTCAAAACTTAAGGTAATTGGATCTAA
>DVNH01000032.1 GCA_018714565.1 Candidatus Merdicola faecigallinarum
AGCAATTTTATTAATATCTTCATCTGTAAGTTCTTTTACTTTTCTATCTACCATTGTTCCTAAATTTCTTGCATCAATAAATAAAATCTTGTCTCTTGTGCTTTCATCTCTATTTTTTCTCATTATCCATAAAGAACAAGGAATACCTGTAGCATAAAATAATTGACTTGGCATAGCCACTATACATTCAATTATTCTACCTTCAATCATATTCTTTCTAATCTCACCTTCACCACTAGAATCGCTTGCCAATGCTCCATTAGCTAAAACTGTACCTGCAACTCCAGTTTCTGGATTCAAATGATGAATCATATGTTGTAACCATGCATAATTGGCATTTCCTACTGGTGGAATTCCATATTTCCATCTTACATCATCTTTTAATTTATCTCCGCCCCAATCAGAAATATTGAATGGTGGATTAGCAAGTATATAATCTGCTTTTAAAGTTTTATGCAAATCATTAAAAAATGTATCTGAATTCCTATCACCTAAATTTCCATCAATTTGTCTAATCGCTAAATTCATTTTAGCTAACTTCCATGTAGTATGGTTTCTTTCTTGCCCATATATTGATACATCTCTTAAATTTCCTTGATGTTCTTTAACAAATTTATAGGATTGTACAAACATTCCGCCAGAACCGCAACAAGGATCATAAACCTTTCCATTAAATGGTTCGATCATGGATACCAGAGTTTTTACTATACATGCTGGAGTATAAAACTCTCCTCCATTTTTTCCTTCTGCAGATGCAAATTTACTCAAGAAATATTCATATACTCTTCCTAGCATATCTATTTCTTTTGCTTTATCTGTCCCTATTTCTAAATTTGTAAATAGCGTAACTAATTCCCCTAATCTTGTTTTATCCAATTCTGGTCTAGCATAGTTTTTATTTAATACATTCTTTAACCTTTGGTTTTCCTTTTCGATAGCTTCCATTGCTCTATCTATAATCTGACCTATCTCTGGTGTATTAGCATGTTTCAATATTTCTTCCCATCTTGCTTCTTTTGGAACCCAAAATACATTTTCAGAAATATACTCATCTTTGTCTTCTGGATCGGCAAGTTCTTCCTTTTCTAATTGTTTCTGTCTAGTTTCAAAAGCATCAGATACATATTTCAAGAATATTAACCCTAGCACAACGTGCTTATATTCTGCCGCATCCATACTACCTCTTAACTTGTCTGCTGCTTGCCATAATTTATCCTCATATCCAAGTGTTGTACTTGATTCTTTTTTTGCCATTTTATTGCCCCCATTTATCTATACTTTTCTATTATATTTTATATAACTAAAAAATTTTTTTTCAACAAATTTTTCCATACTTTTTTACATTCAGTCTGATATACTTTTTAATTTCGTCAATATTACTTCTTCTCCAATTTTTTTATATGGTCTTTCATTACAAATACCTTGAGCACGTAACTGTTTTAATTTTTTCGGATCCTGCACAAAGCACCCCATAAATTCATATTCAGCATCATTTTCCTTTCGAAAAATATATATTTTTCTTTCTCCCCAATACCAATTAACATCTTCTATATTTTTTTCCTCTTGTGCTATACACTTTTCATACATATATTCATCATCGAACTTGTCTTTCCAATAAGCATTATCATTTCTTGTAAACATTATACCTTCTTTTTCATTAAGTATATAACTACCTTTCATCCATCCATCAACATGTATGTTAAATAGTCTTAGTATCTCAACTATATATTTAAATTTAATATGATCTTTTACTTCAAGCTTTCCCTTTTCCAAACACATATTTATTTTTTTCTCATCTATATCCATATTTTATTCTCCTTTTTCATTTAAAATATATTTTATTCCTTCCTTTGCGCTTTTTCTTAATAAAATTTTATGATACTTTTGATTATAATAATTTCTCAGACAATTATAACAAGAAATATTTTCTTCACAACAATTTGGGTTTACCTTTTGATATGCAGCTCTAAGAGCCTCTGTCAAAGTTTTGTCATCATTTAATCTTTTTATATGTCCTGCTCCACCTGGTACATTATCATATATTATAAGATTATAATCTAAATTTTCATTTCTTATTATTAATCCATCGATATCATTTCTTTCGATATTAAAAGCAATGCTTATTCCCTTCAATTAATCTTTTTATTTCCTTTATTCCTACATAATTTTCCAGTATTAACCTAATTCCTTTGTTAATTTAAATATAAAATATCATATTTCAACATTTTTTTCCATAGTTTTTACAATATTTTATATTTTTATTCAAATCATCATAAAAAGACTAGAGAATGGTATTCATACTAGTCTTTTAATATTATTTGGCAATGGTAAGAATTAATATTCTTTAACTTTTTTAAATTCATTTATCACTATAATCTATATTTCACTTCTTTTTTCTCCTATCCTCCCCACATAATTTACCGATTGCAAATACTTTCTTTCTATTGGTCCCTTTTTTATACTCAAGAATGCAGACATTGTCTCAGTGTCAAATTTATAAATTCTATATAAATAATAATTTTCTGGATACTCTTCTGAAAATGCAATTTCATTTTCCGAAATATAAAATAAATTATCCAAATTTCCTTTAGTAGTTTTTACTTCTATGTATTTTTCATTTCCATCTTTATCATAAGATAATACATCAAATCTTTCTGCGTTTCCAGCGATATTTCTCGTTGCAAATACCTTCTCTGCTAAGTCATTTCTTCCTTCTGCAATAAGTTTCATTTTCTCATATTCTACAACTAAGTCTTCTCCCTTTTTACCTACTGCAGAATTCTTTTTTGCTTCTCCTTCAAAATTATAATTTTTATTGCTATAAAATTCTTTTGTATCTTTTCCTTTTCTTTCATTAATTTCATATATATATTCGGTATCATCTTCACTCAACTGCAATTCCATTTTGTCTGTATTATTATCTTTCTCAAAATCCAATAGTTTTTCGTCATTTTTTAAATTCTCTTTATTTTTATTATTCCAATCTAATATTTGCCATTTAAAATAAACTGGTCTTTCTCTTTGGTTGTCATGCTCTACATATGCAAGCAATCCCATATATTCATAATCTTCCTTTTCAGAAGTTCTAAGAAATAAATAAATATTATTTTTTAAATAATCATGATTAATAAAATCTTTTATCATTGGACTGTTTAATTTTTGTCGTTTCTGTGATCGCCAAGTTAATATTCCATTTTCATCAATATTCTCATCTAATTCCTTAAGCGATTGTTTGGATTTATATGTAACAATAAATATATAATCGCTCTTTGTTTCTGGCACCCTTATTATTCCTTGCAATCCCCATGTTCCTGTATTTGGTACAAATTTTGTATTAGGAGAA
Source organism: Candidatus Merdicola faecigallinarum (assembly GCA_018714565.1). Lineage (GTDB taxonomy): Bacteria > Bacillota > Clostridia > TANB77 > CAG-508 > Merdicola > Merdicola faecigallinarum. The sequence goes on from DVNH01000032.1 coordinate 3,344, forward strand.
AATATATCATGTATATCTTCCCTAGAATATTTTTCAAATCTAACTAGTTTTTTCATAAGGGCTCCTATATTAAATCAAATACTTTTTCGTCTGCTCCTGCAAATTTGTACTTATCTTTTTCATTTTTTGAAATCCATTCATAGTTTTCATGTTCTAGCAATTCTATTTTAGAACTTACTAATCTTGCTTTATAAAAAAATAACTTTATATCCTTTTCAGGATAATGGTATAGATTTTCTCCTATATACTTATCAACTTCTATGTCTGCGTTAAATTCTTCTTTTATCTCTCTAATTAAAGCTTGTTCATAGCTTTCATTTTTTTCTACTTTTCCTCCAGGAAATTCCCATAATCCACCTTGTAATTTTTTTAAATTTCTTTGTGCTATTAAAAATTTATTATTTTTATATATTACTCCAGCTACAACTTCTATCATTTTTCCGCCTTTTTTTTAATAATATATAATATTCTTATGTGAAATGATGTGTAAAAATCGTTACATCTATAAAGTTTAATAAAAAGATGCCTTTATTTAAAAAGACACCTTAAAATATTATTTTAAAATTGATTAATTTTATATCAAATTATAGCCATCGCTAATTCTAAAATTCACACCATTTTACGCTTTATTTCCCTCACCAGCATTATTTCCTAATATCTTAACTCCACCTGTAGCTTCTACAGTCTTTGTTGCCATTTCTTTAACTTGAAGATATGCGTTATCTAGTTTAGTTTGCAAATCTTCCTTTTCTTTATTTACTTTTTGAATTTCTTCTTGCAATGATTCAATTTTATCATTTTGTCTGTCGATAGTATTTTGAAAATCTTTTTTCAATAATTCAGTAGCATATTTATTGTCCTTAGTAATTTCAGCAGTAGCTTCTTTTTTACCTCTTTCATATTCTTTATCTAAAAGTGCAGGAATTTCATTTACTTTTTCCTCTAATTCTTTTAAATGTTCTTGATTTTTTTCTGCCTCTTCCATTAGTTGATTTGTAACTAATTCTTTTTCAGCCAATTCTTTTTCTCTTTGCTTTTTTATTAGTTATTGCCAACCAACTCTTTTTCATAGTATAATGTTTTTGGTGATAATATGAGTAATAATAAAAAAAAGAAAAAAATCAAATGAAGACTTAGCTTTTTCTGAGGGAATCAAAATAATGAAGAAAGATTTCAAAAAAATGGTGGATGATATGGGCGATGAAGAATTTATAATTCTTGTCTCAATCTTAATGCACTATGTCAAAAACTACGACATTTTTGATGATGATTATTCAGATATTTTCGATTCTGATGAAGATTTTGAAAATGATGACTATGAAGACATTTTTGACGAAGATTATGAAGATGACGACTACGAAGACATTATCGATGACGGCTTTGAATATGAAGGGTATGAAGACATATGGGGCGAAGATGAAGAATTAAAAGATAATACAAAGAGTTCACATCGTAATAGCAAGCATAATAACAACATTCGTAAATTTCCTTTTAATGATGAAGATTTACCTTTTTAAGAATTGCCCTTAAATTGCATTTAATTAATTTAAAATAACTTACATTTTTGTTGATAATCATAGATTTAGGAAGTGAATTATGCCCATTTTATATATAATAACTGGTCCTGCTGGAGTTGGCAAAAGCACAATTTCAAAAGAACTAGCCATGTCAAGTAATAAATCTGTTTTAATTGAAGGCGACGATATTTACCATCAAGTCATAGGAGGATACACTCCTGCTTGGAAAGATGGCAATCATCTTCAAACATTTTGGAAAATCTGTGTAGATATAATTAAAATTTATTTAGATGACGGATATGATGTAATATTTAATTACATTGTTACGCCTAAAAATATAGAGATGATAAAAGACGAATTCAAAAATTATATTATAAAATTTGTTGTTTTATTAACAGATGAAGCCACATTATTATCGAGAGATAAAGAAAGATCTGAAGATTGTCAAATGAAAGAGCGCTGTATAACTTTATTAAATAGTTTCAAAAGTAGAAATTACAACGCTCAAAATATATTAGATACAACCAATTTATCTATTAGCCATACCTTAGAAATCATAAAAAATGATAATAGGTTTATTTTACTCTGATAAAAATAACACATCCATTATTTTATCATATCTTTCTTTTAGCTTTTCCTTTGTACGAGGACTTAGTTTATTATAGTCTCGCTCTAACTTTCTTTTTACATATCCTGCTCCATCTGATATGGATAAATTCATTTCCTTATATACTAAAGAAAACAATGATGGTATACAATCAAAATGAGCTATTACATCTGCATCAGCAACACATTGTTCTTCTATAGTATTTCTTTGAGATTTTCTACTGCTTCTATGATTTAATACACATTTTTTTACTTTTTCTATCCTATCTTTTGGATAGTCTAACTTTGTTAGTAATTCCTCAGCAATTTCTGCGCCATAAATATGGTGCTCTTCTCTATCACCATATTCGGAAGGCATAGCAATATCATGTAACAAAGCTCCTAATTCCACTATTTCTACGTCTGCTCCATATTCCTTTGCAAGCTTAACAGCATTATCTACTACATATTTAATATGTTCATTCCAAAAATCATAACCATCTTTTTGCTTTGATTTTTCACATCTTATTAATAACTCTTGTTTTATTTTTTCTGTAACCTCACTCAATTTTTTTCTCCTTTTTTCACCTCATTTTTATATAAGAATATCATATATTTTTAATTTATACCATGCATTTTTATAGATATTATACTTTTCTCTCTTTTTTATGTTAAAATATATTTGTGCGAACTTATTTATAAGTTAGGAGTCCATAAAAATGATAAATTTTTTTGAAAATAAAATAACTGCCGATGAATTTAATTATTTAACAGATAAAGTCGGTTGGGGAATGAGAGAAACTACTATAGTACAAGAAGCCTTAAATAACACGCTTTATTCAATCAGTGTTTATGATAACGATAAAATCATTGGCTTTGGAAGAATTATCGGAGATAAAACTATTTTCTTATATATTCATGATGTTATGGTCATACCTGAATATCAAAACAAAAATATAGGTACTCAAATTATGAATAAATTAATTAGCCCAATCAATGTATATAAGCAAACTAATCCTAACATAAGGACTTATTTAGGCGCATCTAAAGGAATGGAACCTTTTTATGAAAAATTTGGCTTCATTTCTAGACCTAATAATGATTTGGGAGCAGGTATGATTTTATTTTAATCATTTAATAATTTAATGGAGTGTGAAAAATGAATATAGTTGAATACGATCCCAAATATAATGAACAAATCAAAGATTTGCTAGTAGAATTGCAAAATTATTTAATTGATATTGATAATTGGCATACTCAAGTTATGCTCCCTGAATACAGAGAAAATTATTTTAAAATGGATATGATGAAAGTTAAAAAGATTGATTGTAAAAGAATCAATATTGAAGTATTTGGTCTTAATAAGAAAGGATTAAATTTTTATAATAAAAATGGTTATATCATAAGGGATATGATTGTATCTAAAAGAATTTAATAAATAATCTGTAATTTTAATCATTGTGGAGGTAAAATATGTTAGTAAAAAAAGCCGGAACTATTTTAATTAATTCAACTACAAAAGAGATAGCTTTAGTATATCGTGACAAGCATAAAGATATGTCTTTTCCAAAAGGACACTTAGAAAAAGGGGAAACATTTGAAGAATGTGCTGTTCGTGAAACTGAAGAGGAAACTCTTAGAGCTAATCATTTATTAATTACTGAACCAATTTTTACGTTAAAATATTATAACCCCTCTGCTAATGAAGATATTATATGCAATATGTACATTGCCATAGATGATGGACCGACATCTAAGAATATTGATGAGAAAGATGTTGAAAATATAGAATGGACTGATATTAATAATGTTGAAAATAATTTATCTTATGGCAATTTGAAAGAAGAATGGAATAAAATAAAAGTTGAAGTCCAGTCATTGCTAGACAACAATTGTAAATTATCCGCTTCTATTCTAACTGATTTAGGTATTTGCCCAACTTGCTATGATAAGAAAAATAACCATTGCATTTATGGAAACAATTCAGACAAACTTCTATTTGAGAATAGTGACTTTGAATGTTTCTTATGTGGTAACCCCCGTTCTTCTGGACACACTATTATCACTTCCAAAAAGCATTACAAAGATATGCTAGAAATTCCTGATGATTTATGTAGCAATATTTTTGTTTTTGCGAAAAAAGTAATGAACATTATAAAAGAAGTTTATGGTGCTGAAAATGTTTATCTTTGCACAATGTGTGATGGTCCAATGAATCACTTTCATGTCCAATTAATTCCTAGGTATAGCCATGAAAAGAGAGGCTCTAGCAATTTTGTTAAACCTAGATTTAATTATGTTGAAGATGTTTCTAAAATTCATATGATAAGAGAGAAGCTAAATAAAAAATATTAAATACCACAAAAAGTAACTTAGCTATAAACCCAAGTTACTTTTTTAATTTCATAATGAGTTATTAGTAATTAAGAAATCTTTCCTCTTCCTTTTGCCTCCTGTCCTTTTTACAAACGGCTTTATTGTTTTCGTTCTTTTCTCCCGAGTCTTTGCTATGTAGTTATATCACATTATTTAAACTTTACCAATACGATTTATATCTCCATTCCTAAATCCTTAAAATATTTTTTTACCTTTTCCATATTTCTATATCTACCTTCTGTTAGTTCAAACTTATAATCTTCTTTTTCAATA
>DVNH01000033.1 GCA_018714565.1 Candidatus Merdicola faecigallinarum
CTTGTTTTGTACTTTCATTAATAACTAAATACTTAAATTTTTGTTCTCGATCATTTTGTTCATAATAAATAGTATATTCGCCATCTTGTATATGTCCCATTCCACTTTCATTGTCTTGCCCCGTATATCCTTGCTCAGTTGTTGTATATCCCTTTCTCATTGCATATCGTACTCGATTATATGTATTATATACCTGATCTTCATAAGCAGAAGAAAATAAATTCGTATCGTAGAATTGTGTATCTGTTTTTACTTCTGGAAATCGAATTGCGTATGCAATCACTATTGCATTTTGTATAACAATTAAGACGAAAAGTGGTAATAATAGAAAAGAAAATAATTTTAGTAATAGCAACTTTCTTACTTTATTTTTTTCCATTTTCCTATCTCCTTTTTTATTTTTCATTAAATCTTTTTCATCTTTTCTCTTGTATTTCTAGCTCTTTTTTATCTTTACAATTTTTATTTCATTTTAAGATATATTTTCAATTTTATATCCGACTCCCCAAATCACTTTTAAATATTTCGGTTCTTTTGGGTTAATTTCAATTTTTTCCCTTATATGTCTTATATGAACTGCAATAATATTTTCCGCACCATAACTTTCCTCTTCCCAAACATTTTCATATATTTGCTCAATTGAATATACTTTTCCCTTATTCTTTAATAAAAATTTGAGGATATTATACTCCGTTGGTGTTAATTTTATTTCTTTTCCATCCACCATAACTTGTTTTGTATTGTCATCAATTAGTAGCTCTCCTGTTTGATACGTATTTCCTTCTGATTGAATCGCACTTCCTAGCTTTGTATATCTTCTAATTTGTGAATTGACTCTTGCAATTAATTCCATTGGATTAAAAGGTTTTGTTACATAATCATCTGCTCCTACATTTAATCCATTTATTTTATCATAGTCCTCCGATTTTGCCGATAACATTAAAATAGGAATCGATAAATTCTCTCTTATCTTTTTTGCTAGTTCAATTCCATTCATTTTTGGCATCATAATGTCTAATATTACTAAATGAATTTCATTATTTTGTATCACATGTATTGCTTCCTCTCCATTATATGCTTTTAAAATATTATATCCTTCTTTTGACAAATAAATTTCTATTGCATTTACGATTTCTTTATCATCATCCACTACTAATATATTGTACATCTTTCTTCCTCCCTTTTATCACAGTTATTATACCATTTTTTTTATTAAGAAAAAAGGATATAAACTATTAAGCTTTTCTTAATTTAAGATAAAGGCGCCTCTAAAATTTCTCTACAACTAGAGAAATTTTAAAGGCGTCCTCACTATCTTTGATTTTTTATATTTTTTCTAGGCTTCTTCCTCCATACTAACCTGTTTTTTTCTATTTTTATATTCTACATAATCGATAATTACTACTTTTAGCACAGCAAATATAGGAACAGCTAAAAACATTCCTAACATTCCAAAATAAGCTCCCCCAATAGTAACTGCAAAAATAACAAGTAACGGACTCATCTTTAATGAATTTCCTACTATCTTTGGATTAATAATATTTGCATCAATTTGTTGCAAAATAATAACGATAATTAACATCCAAATTGCTTTTGGAAGTCCTCCTGTAAAAATTGTAATAATAGAAGAAATTGCTACACCTATAATTGCTCCAAAATATGGTATTAAATTTGATAAACCAATAAAAAATCCTAATAAAACAGCATATTTAACTCCTAATATAGACATGGCAATTGAAGTTAAGATTCCAACTACAATCGCGTCTAGAACTTGGCTTGCTAAAAATTTAAAAAATATTTCGTTGGTTCGATTAAAATAGTTTTTTATTTTTTGAGCTACTTTAAAATCAAACATAGCGAAAATAATCTTTTTAATAAACTCTACAATATGCCTTCTTTCCATTAACACATAAATGGATACAATAATTGTAACAAATATATTAACGACACTACTAGCAGCATCTGCAACACCTTTTGCATATTGCGTAAGTCTTTCCATATTAAAATATTGCTTTAAATTAATTTCCTGTACATTTTGAATTATTTCTTGTATAAATTGTTGATTGATAATTGGATTGTCTGGTAAATTTTGTATCTTTTCCATTGCTACATTATAGTAATTTTGAAAATTATTAATAAAATCAATTAAACTCTGAGCAATAACCGGAACAAGAAAGTTAATCGCAATAATAATGAGAATTAATAAAATAATATAAACTGTAATAATACTACATACCCTTGCCCTTTTCTTTAAAAATTTTAAACGTGCTTTTTCATAAATTCTTTCTATTTTTCTACATGGTAAATACAACAAATATGCAATTAAAATACCTATCGAAAATGGCATAATTACTTCAAATAAATTATCTAGCCATCCTTTTATATATGTATAATTATCTAAGATTTTATATACTACAATCACTGCTACTGCAAATACGAAACAGTATAGCCATTGTTTCCATACTTTTTTTGATTGGTTCACATCTCTCAGTCCTTTTTATAATTTTATTTCTAGTCCTACTGGACAATGATCGCTTCCTAAAATATCTTGATATATTTCGGCTTCTTCAATTCTCTCCTTTATTTTTTGTGATACAATAAAATAATCAATTCTCCACCCTACATTTTTTTCTCTTGCATGGAACATATAAGACCACCAAGTATAACATTCTTCCTTATCTGGATATAAATAACGAAAACTATCTACAAATCCATTGTCTAATAATTCTGTCATTTTGTTTCTTTCTTCGTCTGTAAATCCTGCATTTCTTCTATTTGTTTTTGGATTTTTTAAATCTATTTCCTTATGTGCTACGTTTAAATCCCCACACATAATTACAGGTTTTCTTTTATCTAATTCAGATAAATATTTTCTTATTTCATCTTCCCAAATCTGTCTATATTCTAACCTTTCTAATTCTCTTTTTGAATTTGGAGTATAAATCGTTACCATATAAAATTCTTTAAATTCTAATGTAATAACTCTTCCTTCTTTATCATGTTCTTCTATTCCTATTCCATAAGTTACGTTAATTGGTTTGATCTTACTAAAAATAGCAGTGCCGGAATAACCTTTCTTCTCTGCACTATTCCAATAAACATAATAATCTCCTAACATATTTTTTATATTTTCATCAATTTGACTTTCTTGCATTTTTGTTTCCTGAATGCAAAAAATATCTGCATTTTCTTTTTTAAAAAAATCCTCAAATCCTTTTGTCATTGCTGCTCTTAAGCCATTTACATTCCACGATATTAATTTCATATAACTCCTCTTTCTTTTTTATTTTGGCTCATTATATCATCATTTCTTTTTTAGTGCAATTCCGAGCAAGAATTCCAAAAATTTCCTCCCCCGTTACACAAAAAAAGAGCTAATGTAAGATACATTAACTCCATTTATTTTAATTCATTACTTCTATTTCACAATATCTACTTCCCCAATTAAGTGCTTGTTGATGTGAAGCAAAATAAATATCAATACGATTTCCTTGAATTGCTCCACCTCTATCTTCTACTGTATAAACAATTCCATTAATTTTTATCTTTGTTCCAAATGCAAATCTTCCTGGTGCTGCAATTGTGTGGTTTGCAGTTGCCATTTTTCCTGATGCTGTTCTTCCTGTAGATTTACCACAACATTTTGCACATCCACAATATGCAGTTACTCTATATTTTCCCAAAGAAACTCCTTTGGCTGTTGTTGTTTCTGCTCTTGCAGTTCTTGATGAACGTGTTGTCGTTGCTTTAACTTGTATAATTTTATTAACTGGTTCTTGTATTACTTTTGAAGAAAGCTCTACTCTTTCTAATTCTTTTTCATTTTGATATTTAATTTTATATGTTATCTCTTTAATTCCTTCTTTTCCTTCTTGTAATACTCTATTTTGTGTTTCTTTACTTCCTTTTGATGCATCTTTAGTAATTGTTTCAAAAGGAATTGGTACTTGTTCTACTACGATTTTTTCAACAACAGGAGCATATGCTGTTTTTATTTCTTCTATGTTGATTTCTTCTGTCTTTTGCGCTAATTCAACAACTTCTTCTTCCTGTGATTTTTTTAATATCTTTATTGTTTTTGTATCACCTAACTCTGCGTCCTCACTTGGTACAACTTTTTCGTCTGGTAATAAAATAATGTGCTCATTTTCTAAAATTTCTGATACCTTTGTTTTTGAAGTCATTACATCCATTTCATATCCATTTGCAAGAACTATTTTAACATTTTTTACTTGTGTATTACTTGCAAACACGCATATTCCTGCTAAAAAGATAAATAATAAACATATTCCTACTATCTTTTTAATTAATGTTGATGCTTTAACTTCGTTATTATTTGTTATCATAATTACCTCCCTTAAGCAACGCACTTATTATACTATGTTTTTCTAAAAATGTCAAATTTTGACGTAATCCTTACTACTCTTGCGTTTTCACTTATTATATATATATGCAGCTTGTACAGAAAATATGTCTATTGCTTTATTTTTTTCACCTATTACCATATTATTACAGTTTGATCATAAAATATTCACATTTCTATTGTATATATAGTATAAATATGTTATGATTAACTATATCATTAATTGTAAGGAGGATATTTATATGCCTTGGATCATACTTGCTATCATTTTAATTATTATTATTTATATTATTTCTATATATAATAAGCTAATAGAATCTAGACAAAAGGTAGAAAATGCTTGGAGTCAAATTGATGTACAATTACAAAGAAGATTTGATCTAATTCCAAATTTGATTGAAACAGTAAAAGGATATATGACACATGAATCTGAAACTTTTGAAAAAATGACAGCTTTAAGAACATCATGGGCAAATGCCAATACACTTGGAGAAAAAGCAAATGTAGATACTGAACTTGCAAATACATTAAAAACAATTATGGCAGTTGCAGAAAATTATCCAGATTTAAAAGCAAACCAAAATTTTTCTGAATTACAAGAAGAATTAAGAGCAACTGAAAATAAAATTTCTTTTTCTAGACAATTTTATAATGATAGTGTAACTATTTATAATACTAAATTAGAAACTTTTCCATCTAATTTAGTTGCAAACATCTTTCATTTTAAAATGAAAGAATTATTTGAAGTTGAAACAGAAGAAGCGAAGAAAAATGTAAAAGTTGATTTTAGCAAATAATTTAAACAAATCATTCAAAGAAAAAGGTTTCTATTGTTTAAAAGAAATCTTTTTCTTTTTATAATAATTATTTCAAAATAATGAAAAATGGAGGGAATAACATGTTTGAAGATATTAGAAAAAATAAATTAAAATCATATTTTATTGTTCTTCTATTTGTTCTACTAATTACTTTTATTATATATTATATTGGTATTGCCTTTGATCTTGGTCCTTTCTCTATTATAATCGCTCTTATTGTTTCTATTTTAACTGCATGGAGTAGCTATTATTACAGCGATAAAATTATCTTAAGTTTAAATAAGGCAAGACCTGCAACCAAAAAAGAAAATCTTAAATTAGTAAATATTCTCGATTCTCTAATGCTATCTTCTGGTTTATCCTATAAACCAGATCTATATATTATTGATGATCCTCAGCCAAATGCGTTTGCTACTGGCAGAAATCCAGAGCATTCTATTATTTGTGTTACTAGTTCCCTTTTAGAAAAATTAGATTATTATGAACTTGAAGGTGTTATCGCACATGAAATGAGTCATATTAAAAATTATGATATTCTTTTATCCACCATTGTTAGTATCATGGTAGGATTTGTTGTAATGCTTTCTGATTTGTTTACTAGAGTTCTCTTCTTCCGAAGAAGTAGTGATGATGATAATAGAGGAAACCCTATTTTTTTACTCATCGGATTAATCTTTTTAATATTATCTCCTATTTTCGGTACCTTGATGCAACTTGCAATTTCTCGTAAACGTGAATTCTTAGCTGATAGTACAGCAATTGAATTTACAAGAAACCCAGATGGACTCATTTCCGCATTAGAGAAACTGGAAGCAGATAGACATACTTTAAAAACAGCTAATAAGGCTACAGCTAATATGTTCATTATTAATCCTTTTAAAAAAAGAAGTAATAATGAACATAAAAAATCTTCTAGTCTTTGGTCCACACATCCAAGTACAGAAGAACGAATCGAAGCACTTAAAAATTTAAAATAGTAGAAAAATAAACATAAGAATAAAAGTAAAATATTTTATAATTTTAGTAAAAAATATTCAAAAAACGAATGAGATCTATTGGCAAATCTCATTCGCTTTTTATTAATCTTATTTTTTATAATAAATATGATTTTTTCACATTCTAGTCCTAAAAATATATATTTAAAGCTCTTTTTTGTCTTATTTTTCATTTTCAATTTTAAACAATCGTATTAAATTTTGATAAATCATTTCCGTTACTTCTTCTATTCCTTTTTGCTTTACTTGTGCAATTTTTTCTACAATATGTCTTATATTTCTAGAATCATTTCTTTTTCCTCTATTAGGTTCTGGAGAAAGATACGGACTATCTGTCTCTACTAATATTTTGTCATCAGGAACCATTTCTATGATTTCGTTTGCATTTTTTGAATTTTTAAAAGTAACTGGCCCTGCAAATGAAATATAAAATCCTAATTTTAATGCTTCTTTCACTAATTCTCGATTTAATGGACAACAATGAAAAACACCTTTTTCATTAGGCAAATTCTCTTTCAATATCTGAATTGTATCCATTACTGCCTCTCTTGTATGAATTACAATCGGAAGTTTAAGGTCATTTGCTAATTTTATTTGTTCTTTAAATGCCATTTGCTGAATTTCTTTATTTTCTGTATTCCAATGATAATCTAGTCCAATTTCTCCAATTGCTACTGTTTTTTCTGATAATGATGCTAATTTTTTTAATTGTTCTAATTCTTCTTTTAATTCTTCTTTCTGCTCTGGAATATCATTAGGAGAAATTCCAATCGTATTATAGATAAAAGGATATTGATCCGATATCTTTATTGCTTCTTTTGAAGATTGCAAGCTATAACCTGCAGTAATTACTTTCTTTATTCCTTCCTCCTTCAATAATCTTAAAATTTCTTCTCTATCTTCATTAAATTTTTCATCATTATAATGTGCATGTGAATCAATCCATTTCATTTTTTTCTACTCCTTTGACCCTTCTTCATTTACAGTAACTGTAGATACTGCTGTTGCATACTCTTTACAATGAGACATACTCAAATCAATTTGAATATCAATATTCTTTATTAAATTTAAATGATGTAATTGAATAAATGGTTTTTGACTTTTTTCTTTTTTTACTTCAATTGATTTCCATGTCATTTCTTCTTGTTTTATAAGTAATTCTGAAATACTTTTAAATACTGCTTCTTTTGCTGCAAACCTTGCAGCATAATGTTGGTATTTTTGTTCTTTTTTACTCTCACAGTATTCTATTTCTTCTGGTGTATAAACTCTATTTTTAAATCTTTCTCCTAAAGTTTCTATGGCTTCTTTTATTCTATTTATTTCGATAATATCCGTTCCACATAAAATTTTCATACCATTTTTCTCCTTTTTTTATTTTAATCTTGTTGTCTGCAACAATAAAAACCTTATCCTTTCATCAAGTATAAGGTTTTTGCGATTTATTTTATCCGAAAAAATGCAAGATATTTAGTAATACGGAAATAAATAATAATATCATAATAATTTTATTTGTTTTTGCTGTTTTTTCAATATTTTTCTCTTTATACAAAATATCAAATTTATTTTTTACGTTACGGTATGCTATATCTAAATCTAATACTTGATTCCATTTTTGATTCATAAAACTACCAATATCATCATTTGTTACTTCTTGAATCCATAGATTTTGTGTAAAATTAATGAATTTCCCTCTTGCTTTCTCCGATTTTATTTCTTTTTTATATTCCATCTTTAGTTTATTTAAATAACATTTTTTATACAAATTTAAAATATACATATAGAAATATACATTTTCATATAAAAATGGCAATTTTGTATAATTAAAAGTATCCGTTCCTGAAGTTAATAAACACGATCCCATTTTAGAAAATCCTATTTTGATATATTTCCATTTTGATATAACTTGTATATCTTGATTTTTACTTATTTTATCAATTCCAACATTGTAATTGCTTGGCAAGATATTACAATATTTATAAAATTCATGCTCTATTGCCTCAAATGGTTTCGTTTCATTCCATGCTTCTTGTCCAATACAAGTATAAGAATAAGTTAAAAATCGTTCTGTATCCATATTTAGCTGATTCATCTGTGTCGTTGTAATTTCTTCAATTAAATCTGTTAACTTTTTAATATCGTCAAAATTACTTGTTTGTATTTTTATATTTTCAAATTGTTTTAATGAAATAAACTGAGATTTAATATCTCTAAATTTATAATTAAAATTTAATATATCATCGAAATCTTCACTATTTTCAACTTGTGTTTTTATGGCTAAAAAACAAATACCAGTGTGAAAACATATAATCTCTAATTTTTCTATAGAAAAGAAAATACCGTTTTCTTTTCCTGTTTTTCCTTGTATGTCTTTTCCTATTTGATATTCAAAAATTGTACATGGATGTTTTTGCAAAATTGTTGCTTGTAATTCTACATCTAATTCTTTAAATTTTTTTATCTTTGCTTCATTAAAACTAAATGTAGGAAACATAAATTTTCGAATATTTGGTAAAAAATAACTAAAAATGTCATAATCTTTTTCTTGCTTAAAAAATCTTATTTCGCATTTTTTGTCTTTTAATAGCTTTTGAAGATATTTGGTATATTTATTTTCTGCTATCATATATGGATATATAAAATATGTGTATTGATACTTTGTCTTTAGTTCCATTTCTTACCCACCTTTTTACTTTTTATAATAATTCATATTAATGTCTTCTCCAAAATACCATGTTCCAATAAAATCGATTGCAATATTATTATCTAAATTGTATGTTGGCTCTACGATTACTTTACCTTCCTTATTAATACTTCCCCATTTTCCATCTTTTTTTATTGCAGCAAATCCATATGCATTTTGTTCTGTTGCATCATCATATATATAATCAACTACTACATTTCCATTTTTATCTACAAATCCATACTTACCATTATTTTTACTTAAAAATAATGTATTTGTTGTTAATATATCAGAAGATTTCTTTTCTTCAAATTTAAAATTATAGTATTTATAATCTTCTTGATTTCTTAAACGAATATATTCTTTTTCCGTGTTAATTTCTGATATAATTCCTATTAATTTCACATTTAAATCATTTCCAATAATATCAGAATTAATTCCATCTTCTGAAGCTTCTACAAAATCTGCTTTTTCAATATAATTCATCGTTTCATATTTAATTTCATATACAATTTGGTCTTGAGGTTTTACCAATCCATATTTTCCATTACTTTCTACAATAAACATATCTTCAAATGCAAAAGTAATATCATCATATTTTATAGGAAGAATTTCTTCTCCATTTGAATTTATTACTCCGTATTTTTCTCCTCTACGGATAATAATGTTTCCTCTTTTCATATTTTTTATATCATCTGCTTGTATTTCTAAAGAGGTACTTCCATTTGTATTAATCAATTTGTATTTACCTGCTTCTTTTACGACATATAAATTATTTTCTGTAAATGGTTTTATTTCCTCATATTGATTATTAAGAACTTTTATATTATTGCAATCAATTGTTCCATATTGATTTTGTTCATTTGCTACAATATAACCTAATTGATAGTCATTTCCTATTGCTTTAATATCTTGATAAGTAGGAGTTGCTACTACTTCTCCCTTACTATTTGCAATTCCCATTTTTCCATCTTTTATAATTACAAGGCTATTATTTACTCCTCTTAATGATTCAATTGTATCATATTCACATGGTAATATTTCTTTGCCTTGAATATCAATCATTCCGTATTTTCCATTTTTCATTACTTTTATTGCATTATTTTCATAAGTAAGATTATTATTTTGATCCAAATGAGAAATTGGTTCTATTTGTTCATAATCTGTAAAGATCTCTTCATTTTTTGCATTTAATGCTTTCGTCTTATATTCTCCTGTTTCATAATTTACATCATAAGTACAAATAAAAATATCTTTCTTGCTATTTGGTATTACAATATATTCTGCATAAGAGGGATCGATAATTGTTTCACCTTTTGAATTAATAACACCATATTTCTGATTAGAAAAAGCCGTAAAATAATTAATATTAGTTACATCTTCTCCCTTGGTTCCAGATAATAATGTTTTAATTCCAAAAACAAACATAACGATAACAATAATTGCCACAATCACAGCAAAAACTTTTTTCATATTTAGTTTTTGTTCTCCATTATATCTTCTCCCTTTATTTCTACTCATATGAATTCCTCCGTAAGTAATTTTCTATTTTTACGTATCTACTATATCATAAAATGAAATAAAATTACAATCATTTTACTTTAAATAACAAAAAATATCCTAAAAAATTTTAGGATATTTTTTCTATTTTTGCCACCATAACAGTCATATCATCTTTTGGTTTTCCAAAATTATAATCTATCGCTTCACTTAGTATAATATCGGCTATTTTTTGTGCACTTTCTGTTTGCATATCTTCTAATAAAAACTTTACCCAAAGTTCTTTATTCTCGTATTGCTCATTTGCATCTAAAATTCCATCTGTACACATAACTAATATATCATTTGGTACAATATCTCGATCATAAACCGTTAAGTCAATATGTTCTAAAATTCCTGCTGGTAATGACATATTTTTTATCACATCTACTTGTTTTCTATTTTTTATAAAAGTTGGACACGCACCATTTTTTATAAATTCAATATTTCCTTTATATAAATCAAAAATTGCAATATCTAAGGTAGCATAAGATTCTTCTTTTGCACTCAAACACATACTTGAATTAATTAAATCAATAGAAGATTCTTTATCAAATCCTGAAATTAATAAGCGTTTTAACATTTTAATTGCAATTTTACTACTCTTTCTTGCCTCTGGGCCAGAACCCATTCCATCACTAAGGACAAATAATTCTTTTCCATCTTCTAATGTTAGTTTAAGATGACTATCTCCTGATATCATACTCTCACTTTTTTTCGTTGTTGCTATTCCCATTTTTATTTGAAACTTATTAGCACTTGCATATTCGAAATAACAATACTCTGTCTCTTCTTTTAAGGGACATTTCGTTGTTTGCAATTTTATATTTTCCTGATAAAACTTACTTAAAACTTTTTCGATTTTATCCGAATTACATTCTGCCATATGTCCTAAATTACATGGATCTGTGTATAATTTTATCCTTCTTCTTCCATTCGATTGCTGCATAATATTTATCTTGCTAATACGTATCCCTTTTTGCTTTAGTAATTCTTCAATTTCTTTTTCTTCTTTCTTATCTTCTTCTGGCATCTTATCGATATCTTCTGCTAACGAAGATATCATTTTTGAAATACCATCTAATTGTTCTCCCATATTTTTTTTATTTTCATCTAACTTTTTCGTCCAGATAAAATGAATTTTACTAATACGATAAGAAGTATTAATTATTCTAACGACATCATCTACTTCTTTTTTTATTTTCTCGTTTGTAGCTCCTTCTTCTATTCCTAAAATATAATGACTATTCTCTTCCATTATTTTTAAGAACTCTTCTCTCGTCATAATTTCATTTTCTAACATATAGTGAAAGATAACTTCTAAAATCACATTATTTTCTTCTGTCATATCTTCATATAAGAAATTATCCTCTAATTCTAACATGTTACGTTTTAATTCTTTTAAGAAAATTGCTTTATTCTCTTCTTTCTCTATTTCATGATCTTCTACCACAGTTGCAGCAACTTCTTTGTATGTTTTTGCCACTTCTGAAATCGCTTCTGATACATTATTTAATTTATAAATTGTTTCTTCATTTTGCTCTAATCTTTTCTCTGGCACTTTTGGTAAATATTTTGTTTTTCCAAATAGATCTTCAATATTTATCTTTATACTTTTTGGAATTGCAAGTAATCCAATAGAAGCAATTAAAATTTCTTGAAACATAATGATAGATTCTGTATTTCCATTTGCTACATAAGTTAAAATTCCATTTCCGATAATAAATCCTGCTACAACTCCGATTTTTCCTAATTTATTAAGCAATCCTGCAAGCATTCCCGATATTGCATAGGCTGCTACTTGAACTGGATCTCCTGTTCCTATGATTCCTAATACTACTCCAATTGTAATACCAGATGTTGCTCCTACTAATACACCATTTTGCCATCCTAATATTAGGACCAAAAGAATACTTAAAATATTTTTAATAGAATAATTCCATATAGAAATATCTTTAAATCCAGAAATAGCAATTGCAATAATTAAACTTGCTCCAATTACTTCTTCAATAGAAAATGCTTTTTTAATTTGAAAATCTCGAATAACATTAATGGAGCCTGCAAATATTTTATAAAATACACATGCAGAAATCGCAAACATAATACTTTGCAAAAAATCATATACTAAAAATTGCCCCATAAACATTCTTGCGATCTGCGTTATAAAACAAGCAATTGCTAAATGTATTCCAATTCTTTTTTGATATCTTGTCTCCTCAATACTTGGTCTAAAAAATACCATTAATAACATCAAAATTAAGCTAGTCAATAAATACCATAATAAGGCTTGTCCTCCAAAGCCAATTGCTGTACCTATGCAGGTACAAATGTATACAATTCCGTACAGGTATATTGCTACTTAAGCAACTTGCTAATATCGCAATTGCAAATGGTGCTAGCTCTGTACCAAATCCTACTGTAGAAATCATAAATGCTATCATATATAAAACAATATTTTGCTTTGTAAACATCCTTTGAATCACATTTAATATTTTTT
>DVNH01000034.1 GCA_018714565.1 Candidatus Merdicola faecigallinarum
ATACATACAAACTATTCTGATGGAACCTGTTCAGTAGAAGAGATTTTAAGGGAAGCAGAAGAAAAAAAATTGGAATGTATTTCTATAACAGATCATGATACTTGTTTAGCATATCGAGATTTAAAAGATCAGAATATTCGAAAACTTTTTTCAGGAAAAATAATTGTTGGATGTGAACTAAAATCTATTGTAGAAGGAACTGTAATTGAAATTTTAGGATATAATGTAGATCCAGAAATTATTAACCAAGAAATAGAAAAAATAGAGCCAACGTATGAACAAATTAATATGCATGAGGTAAATACTTTATATGAGATTATTACTAAAAAAGGGTATAAAATAGAAAGAGATAAAATAAAATTTAATCCGAAAAATGAATCTGGACAGAGGGCAATTTGTAATGAATTATTAAGACATCCAGAAAATAGAAAATTTCGAGAAGAAACAAATTATCAAGATGAATTTATTTTTTACCGCGAGCATATATCAAATCCAAATAGTCCATATTTTGTTGACAATTCACCATTAATCCCAAATCCAGATGTTGTAATTGATCTAATAAAAAGAGCAGGAGGATTAGCATTTATTCCACATACATTTATTTATGGGGAAAACTCGATGAAGGTATTTCATGCATTAACAGATACTCATAAGGTAGACGGAATAGAATGTTATTATAGTAAATTTACACCTGAACAAATTCAATTCTTACTAGACTTTTGCAAAAAAAATCATTATTATATATCTGGTGGTAGTGATTACCATGGAACTTATAAACCAAATATATCTATGGGGACAGGAACCAATAACAATTTGAATATTCCAATGGAAATTACAAGGAATTGGGCAAAATATAAGTTTGAAATAGATATGTCACAAGAAAGGTAAAACAATATACAAAAATAGACCATAGAAAAGCTATGGTCTATTTTTGTACCCGTCATATAAATGAAAGGTATTTTTCTTTATTTATAATATGATAGAGTAAAGAAAAGTATTGACAAACAAAAAGGAAAAGTATTATAATAATTATGTTGTTGTAAATGGATATTTGCACCATTAGCTCAGCTGGTAGAGCAGCTGACTCTTAATCAGAAGGTCCGCGGTTCGATCCCGCGATGGTGCACCAGAATAAAAAGAAAAAGAGAGTCAAATCAAACTGTCGAAATGACTCTCTTTTTTTGGGGGATTATACTTTGTAATATTTTACTGTATAACCTGCAACACCTTCTTGATAACGAATACCGCTTTCATGCAGTAAGGTTTCGATAACATCGGTGTTAGAACAGGTGGAAGCTGTGAAAAGCACATCTCCTACAGCAGCATTTTGGATACGCTTGATTTCCTGCACCTGTTTGTCTACAGACATTCTCCGGTTTAAGTTTTCTGCGTTTAAAATCATATGAATACCTCCAAATAGTTTAATACTTCTATTATAACAAATTTTTAATTTGAAGTCAAATTATGTAAAGTCGGTGTCCGATATTTTTCCTATAAATATTGATTTTAGTAAAAAAAAACAGTATAATATTAAATATTGAGACAATATGGTGAGCTAAGATGTTTTAAGATAGAAATATTTTAAAGCATTTTTTTTCTAAAGAGGGGAGGAAATTATCATGATTCGAATGTATCATACAGATATGGAAACAAATGTAATGCAAGAAGTAACAGATTTTAGAAGAGGTACATGGATTAATTTAATTAATCCAACAGAAAATGAAATTCAATATGTTTGTGAAAATATACATATAAAAGAAGATTTTATTAGGTACCCTCTAGATTATGAAGAAAAAGCCAGAATTGATATTGAAGAAGAGGATCAAACAATATTGTTTATTATTGATGTTCCTGTTACAGAAAAAGGCAGTAATGGATATGTATATTCAACAATGCCAATCGGTATGATTGTCGTTCGAGATGATTATTTTATTACAGTTTCTTTAAAGGAAGTTAAAATTATAAACAATTTTGAGAAAGGATTTGTAAAGGGGTTTTGTACGTATAAAAAAAGTAGATTTATTTTGCAATTAATGTATAATAATTCTTCTGAATATTTAAATTACTTAAAAAAGATTAATAAAGAGACAGAGATAGCAGAAAGTGTTCTAAAAAATTCAATGAAAAATAGAGAACTATTAAAATTATTGAACTTAGAAAAGAGCCTTGTGTACATTACTACTTCTTTAAGATCAAATGAGGCGGTAATGGAGAGAACATTAAAAATAAGAAATATAAAACTATATGAAGAAGATGAAGATATCTTAGAAGATGCAATTATAGAAAATAAGCAGGCAATTGAGATGAGCAAGATTTATAGTGACATTTTAAATGGTACCATGGATGCATATGCTTCTATCATTTCTAATAATTTGAATAGGGTAATGAAGTTTTTAACTTCAATTACAATTGTACTTGCGGTTCCAACGATGGTATCTAGTTTTTGGGGAATGAATGTAGCTCTTCCTTTTGAGAAGAGTCCATTCGGATTTCTCATTATGATTGTTATTGCAACAGCATTAACATTATTTGTAACATGGTGGTTAAGAAGAAAAAATATGTTAGATTAAAAAATTAAGATATTATAAAACAAAAAGGTCTGTTTTATGAAATAGATTATAATTCATAAGATAGACCTTCTTTTTATTACGTAGGAAATTTCGTTAGAAATTTCTGGAGTAACAAGGTTAAGTTACATCAGTCTGTGCGATTGCGAAGCAATCTGTACATGTGGCGAAGCCACTTTT
This sequence comes from Candidatus Merdicola faecigallinarum, assembly GCA_018714565.1. Classification (GTDB taxonomy): domain Bacteria; phylum Bacillota; class Clostridia; order TANB77; family CAG-508; genus Merdicola; species Merdicola faecigallinarum. Next base: position 2,748 of record DVNH01000034.1, read on the forward strand.
CTTATTTCATAAATGGTAAAACTTATTCTTGTATCCATCCTAATACTTGATGGATACGTTCTAATTCATTTTTATAAAAAGTAGCATTAGAAGAATTAATATAATTACTACTTTGTGCTTCGTAAAGCTCTAATTCATGTGCAATGTCAATTAATTTATATCCTTTTGATTTGGAGGCGGTATAACAATAAATAGGAGTATAATCGATAGAATCGATTGAAATATTACCATCTGCTCTTTTAGTAACAGTCATGTTTAAAATAATGGAACTGCGAGTATTTTTCTTTACTTGACCAGATACAAAATTTCCTAATGAATAAATAACAAATCCATCTTTTGTTTTTCCATCTTTTGTGGTAACAGTTCGTTTTTCCATTTTTTCTAAAACATGAGGATGACTTCCTAAAATAATATCAACACCGTTTTCAAAAAGAAAATCTGCTAATCTTTCTTGTTCTTTATTTGGAACATCCAAATATTCGGTTCCCCAATGCATGCTGACACAGATAACATCTACATTTTCACTTTTAGCTTGTTCGATTTGTCTTAAAATAAGATCTTCACTAATTAAATTTACACAAAAATCTTTTCCAGAAGGAATTGGGATACCATTTGTACCATATGTGTAGCTTAAAAACGCAAATTTGATTCCGTTTATTTCATGAACTAAAATTGAGTTTTGCTCTTCTTCGGTACGATAAGTTCCCATATGTTTGATACCAAGATTATCTAAAACGTTTAAAGTATTAGATAATCCATTAAAACCTGTATCTAAAGAGTGATTATTAGCGGTAGAAAGAATATCAATTCCGATATCTTTTAAACTAGTTGCTAATGCTTCTGGAGTATTAAATGTAGGATAGCTACTATATGCTCTTCCATTGCCTGCAAAAGTAGTTTCTAGATTTCCAATTGTAAGATCTGTACTGGCTAATTTATCTTTTAGTTCTGAAAAAACATAGGAAAAATTATAAGTACCAGTATTGGCTTGATAAGCATCTTTATATTGTGTATTATGGCACATAATATCACCGATTACAGCTAGAGTAACACTCGTATCTTGTGGAATATTTTCTGAAGAAACAAAATCTTGTGAAGAAGTATGATTAGATGAATCAGCAGTAATATCACTCGCTGTTTGTTGTGCTTTAAATAAATAGTTGTCTAGCAACAAAAAAAAGCCAACAAAAATAGAAATTAGTATAAGAACAAGGAACGTAGTAGAAATAATGAATTTTTTCTTGTTTTTTATTTTTATATGTTTTTCTCCCATGGGAAAATCCCCCCTTTTCTTCTTTTCAAAAATATCATAAAAAATAACAATTTTCAACGAAAAGAATAAAAAAACAAAAAAAGCAAATACTAATAAAAACTGAAAGATAGGAGGAAAATATGAAAATCATTGATACTATTGCTTTAATATTAGTTATCATTGGAGCAATCAATTGGGGTCTAATTGGATTATTTCAATTTAATCTAGTAGAGTTTTTATTTGGTGCTATGACGATTTTAAGTAGAATCATCTACATTTTAGTAGGGATATCTGGTTTGTGGTGTATTCGTAAATTATTTGATCGTGCATAAACTGTGGAAAAGTAAAAAAACAAAGATCCATTTTCCACAATTTAAAAGAAAAATGGTGATATGTATGAGCATATAAAAATACATGTCACTATTTTTCATTGTTTTCCTAAGGAATTTTCTCTTTCATTTGAAAAAAAGGAAAAAATAGTGTATAATTGGCAAAGTAAATTAGATTTAGGAGGAGAAAGGTATGCTATCTGCAAATGGTGTTACAATTCGATTTGGAAAGAGAATTTTATTTGAAGATGTCAATATTCGATTTTCAAAAGGAAATTGTTATGGAATTATTGGTGCAAATGGTGCAGGAAAATCTACTTTTTTAAAAGTATTATCAGGAGAAATTGAACCAAGTAAAGGAGATGTATCAAAAGATCCAGGAGAAAGAATATCAGTATTAAAACAAGATCACTTTGCTTTTGAGGAGTATAAAGTATTAGATACTGTTATTATGGGAAATCAAGAATTGTACCAAATCATGAAGGAAAAAGAAGAAATATATAGTAAACCGGATTTTTCTGAAGAAGATGGAATGAAAGCGGCTAAACTAGAAGAAAGATTTGCCGAATTAGATGGTTGGAATGCAGAATCAGATGCAGCCATGTTATTAAATGATTTGGGAATAATACCAGAAAAACACGAAAAATATATGAATGAACTAGAAGCAAAAGAGAAGGTAAAAGTTCTATTAGCACAAGCATTATTTGGAAATCCAGATATTTTATTATTAGATGAGCCTACAAATGATTTAGATTTAAAAAGTATTAGTTGGTTAGAAGAATTTTTGATTAATTTTGAAAATACAGTAATTGTTGTATCCCACGATAGATATTTCTTAAATAAGGTATGTACCAATATTGCAGATGTAGACTTTGGAAAAATTAAAGTTTATCCTGGAAACTATGATTTCTGGTACGAGTCTAGTCAATTAGCATTAAAACAAATGAAAGAACAGAATAAGAAAAAGGAAGAGAAAATTAAGGAATTACAAGAATTTATTGCAAGATTTAGTGCAAATGCTTCAAAATCAAAACAAGCAACATCTAGAAAGAAATCATTAGAAAAAATAGAGTTAGATGAAATTAAACCATCTAACCGAAAATATCCATATGTTGATTTTAAACCAGATAGAGAAGTAGGAAATGACATTTTAACAGTAAAAGATTTATGCAAAACAATAAATGGAGAAATAATCTTAGATCATATTAGTTTTACAGTAAAGAAAGATGATAAAATTGCATTTTTAGCAGATAATGAAAATGCGAAAACCGTACTATTCCAAATATTAGCAGGAGAAATGGAACCGGATTCAGGAGAAATAAAATGGGGAACGACTATTACGACAACTTATTTTCCAAAGGATAATAATTATTTATTTGAACAAGATTTAAGTATTACTGACTGGTTAAGACAGTATTCAAAAGACCCTGATGAAACTTATGTAAGAAGCTTTTTAGGAAGAATGCTTTTTTCTGGTGAAGAGGCATTGAAAAAAGTAGAGGTTTTGTCCGGTGGAGAAAAGGTAAGATGTGTTTTGTCTAAAATGATGCTATCAGGAGCGAATTTCTTAATCATAGATGAGCCAACAAATCATTTAGACATGGAATCTATTACATCAGTAAATGAAGGAATGAAAAAATTTAAAGGAAATATTGTTTTCACTTCTCATGACCATCAATTAACTCAAACGGTAGCAAATCGAATTATTGATTTAAAGAAAGATAAAATGGTGGATAGAGAAGTTACATATAATGAATATTTAGGAATCGAGTAGAAAATAGAAAGTAAAATAATTATGATATAAAATGAATTAAGTTGAATAATATAAACATTTTTAAAGAAGAATAGGGAGGAAATATGTTAAGGAAAATCGAAGAGGTAAAGGCATTAAAGAAGCTATATAAGGAGCATATACAAAAGGATTTTCCCAAAAACGAATATCCTCCTTATTTTCTTTTAAAGTACTATTTAAAAAAAGGGAAAATAGAAGCATTTCTTTTAGAGGAAGAAGGAAAAGAAAAAGCATATTGCATTAATTGTAAAGCGAATCAATATGTGCTGGTTCTTTTGCTTGCTGTATATCAGGAATGCAGAGGAGAAGGAATTGGAACAAAATTATTATCAGAGATTAAAAACTATTATAAACAAGAAAAAGGTATCTTCTTGGAAGTAGAGATTCCAAAGGAGGCAAAAGAAGAGAAAGAAAAACAAATAAGAGAAAAAAGAATTCGATTTTATGAAAAATCAAGTTTTCAAAAAATAGATGAAATTATATTAACTGCGTATGGTGTTAATTATTATTTAATGTATTATACAGAAAAACCGGAAGAGAAAAAAGAAGAGAAAGAGAAGCTCGTAAATTACATGATTCAATGTTATCTAAATTTATATCAGGGAGCTAAAAGATATATTAAATATTCAAAAGAAACAAATTTGGAGAGGGAAGAAAATGGATAGAATTATAAATACAATTGCAGAGGAATTAAAAATAAAAAGAGGACAAGTAGAAAATACGATACGTCTTATCGATGAGGGAAACACAATTCCATTTATTGCTCGTTATCGTAAAGAAGTAACGGGAGGACTTAGTGATGAAACATTAAGAGAATTTGGAGAGAGATTAAATTATTTAAGAAATTTAGAACAAAGAAAAGAAGAAGTAGTAAGATCAATTGAAGAGCAAGGAAAAATGACAGAAGAACTTATGCTTGCAATTGAAAATGGAAAGACATTAGCAGAAGTAGAAGATTTATATCGTCCATATAAACAGAAGAAAAGGACGAGAGCAACAATTGCAAAAGAAAAAGGGTTAGAACCATTAGCAGAAATTATTTTAACACAGGAAGAGAAAACTCCAATACAGATCTTAGCAAAAGAATATATAAATGAAGAAAAAGGTGTAGAAACAGAGGAGGAGGCAATACAAGGAGCACTTGATATTATCGCAGAGATCATTTCCGATTCTGCGGAATATCGAAAAATGATAAAACAAATTACATATCGAGAGGGAATCATAGAAGTAAAAGCAAGTAAGCCAGAAGAAAAATCAAGTTATGAAATGTACTATGATTTTCAAGAAGCAATTGCCAAAATTCCAAGTCATCGAATTTTAGCGATTAATCGAGGAGAAAAAGAAGACTTTTTAAAAATAAAGATTAATAAGCCGGAAGAGAAAATTCTAAATAAAATAGAAGAGGATATCATTAAAAAAGAATCTCCATTTCAAGAAATTTTAAAAGAAACAATAGTAGATAGTTTTAAAAGACTAATCGAACCATCCATTGATCGTGAGATACGTTCGGATTTAACAGAAAAGGCAGAGGAGCAAGCAATTAAAGTATTTGGACAAAATGCAAAACAACTATTATTAGGAGCGCCAATTAAGAATATTACCGTTATGGGATTTGATCCAGCCTATCGAACCGGATGTAAAATTGCAGTCATTGATGAAACAGGAAAAGTATTAGATACAGCAACTGTATATCCAACTGCCCCACAGAACGACGTAGAAGGGGCTAAAAAGACTTTAATCTCTTTAATTAATAAAGATCATGTTAATATGATTTCAATTGGAAATGGAACAGCCTCACGCGAGTCTGAAATGTTTGTAGCAGATATGATTAAGGAATGTGATCATGAAGTTCTTTATACAATTGTAAGTGAAGCAGGGGCATCAGTGTATTCTGCATCAAAACTTGCAACAGAAGAATATCCAGATATTAATGTTTCAATCCGTGGTGCAATTTCAATTGCCAGAAGATTGCAAGATCCTTTAGCAGAATTAGTAAAAATTGATCCAAAATCAATTGGCGTTGGACAATATCAACATGATGTAAATCAAAAAAGATTAGAAGAAAGTTTAACTGGGGTAGTAGAGGATAGTGTAAATAAAGTCGGTGTAGATGTGAATACAGCGACAGCATCTTTACTTTCTTATATTTCAGGATTAAATAAAACAATTAGTAAAAATATTGTGAAATATCGAGACGAAAATGGAAAATTAAAAAATAGAAAAGAATTATTAAAAGTACCAAAATTAGGAAAAGTTGCTTTTGAGCAATGTGCAGGTTTTTTAAGAATTATTGATGGAGAAAATCCATTAGAGGAAACTGCAGTTCACCCAGAAAGTTATGAGATAGCAGAAACTTTATTAGGAAAAGTGAATTATAGCAAAGAAGATTTACGAGATAAAGAAAAGAGAAATGAAATAAAAGCAAAACTAGCAAAACTAAATATTTCAGAGATGGCAAAAGAATTACAGATAGGAGAAATGACATTAACAGATATTATAGAAGAATTGTCAAGACCGGGAAGAGATCCTAGAGAAGATATGCCAAAACCAATTTTAAGAACAGATGTAATGAAATTCGAGGATTTGAGAGAAGGTCAGATTTTAACAGGAACGGTTAGAAATGTAATTGACTTTGGAGCTTTTGTGGATATAGGTGTAAAACATGATGGATTAGTACATATTTCGGAGATGAGTGAAAAATATGTAAAAAGACCTTCTGATATTGTTTCGATAGGAGATATTGTGAAAGTAAAAGTAATTGGAATTGATACAGAAAGACAAAAGGTAAAATTATCTATGAAATTATAAAATAAAAATGTATTGATAAATAACATGAAAAAAGAACTTAGAATTTCTAAGTTCTTTTACATATTTCATTTATTGAATTGGGTTATTGTTTTCGTCAATTACTTCTACTTTTGCAGTATCAACGGTTGTTCCATAAGATTCACCAGAATCTTGAAGTCTTTTTTCATAGAATATAATAATTGCAATAGCCATGTAAGGTAATAACCATAACATACCAATTCCTAGTGTAAGAATAGCTAATAATATCCAACCGAAAAAGGTGAAAGATAGCACAAATGCTTTAAAACGGTAACCAATCATTAAACGTTCACTTTTTTCTACAATTTCTTTGGCTGGCATATCTGGATTATCATATAGAATATAATAAGATAACATATATGAATATGATTTTGGAACTAAAAGTATTAATCCAGTGATATAACCAGCAAATCCTATTATAATGAATGTAAGAGAACCTATGAAAATAAAGCTAGATTGTAAAGCAACAGAAAATGCCATCGAAAATATTCCCAAAAATAAAAGTAAAAATGCAATTAAAACAACGGCAATAGGTACAATCATTTTTTTTATGATATTACCAATTGTACACCAAACTTGCTTAAATTTAGAGAAACCAAAGTCTAAAAAATCTAAACAATGAACTTCTTCTCCTCGTCTTAATTTAATTAAAGAGACAGTAAATCCAAAAACAATAGGAACAGTAACTGCGTATATTCCAATGGTAAAGAATAAAGACAGAAATGGAATTAAGCCAGAAATTGCACTAAGTCCAAAACTAATAAGAGAATAGATAATAGTATAAACTAAGGTAAGTAGTGCAGCTTTTCCCCATTTTCTAGAAAGAGAACTACGTGCTTCTCTTCGTATTTGTGAATAATTCATATAAATCTCCCCTTTTATAATCTATTAAACTTTAGTTAAAATTAGTACTGATTTTGAATATTTAATATTTCATCGTAATGATGATCTAATAAATCAAGAAATACCATACCAATTTCCGGATCAAATTGTGTTCCGATATTTTTTAAGAATTCGTTTTTTACTACTTCTAAAGGAAGTGCATTTCGATAGCTTCGTTTTGATGTCATGGCATCAAAACTATCTGCAATGCTTACAATTCTTGCTAGATATGGAATATCTTTTCCAGATAATTGAGAAGGATAACCTTTTCCATCAAATCGTTCATGATGATGTTTTACAATAGGAATAATATCTTGAAAAATAGTTGCATTAGAAAGGATATGAACTCCAATTAATGGATGATTCTTGATTTGAGAATATTCTTCATCATCTAAACGAGACTCTTTTAATAAAATACTATCAGGAACACCTATTTTTCCAATATCATGGAAAAGACCACCAATTTTTAAATTTTTTAATTCTTCTTCCGATAGATTTAGGGATTTTCCTATTAATACAGAATATTCTGCAACACGATCAGAATGTCCTTTTGTGTAAGGATCTTTGGCTTCTACAGTGTATCTAAGAGTTTCAATACTTTCCATATAGGCCTGTTCTAATTTATCATTTGCATCTGAAAGTTCTTGATTAATTCTTTTAATCGTTTGCATTTGTTCAATACTTTTAATTCCAGATTCAATTAATAATAGAAGTTGATCAAATTTATCTCCCTTTTCACAATAACCCTGAATATCAAGTCTTTTAATAGTTTCTAGAGGTGGAGCTAAATCTTTATGACCAGTTAGTAATAAAATATATAAATCTTTATTAAATTTTCGGATTTCTTCTACTACTTTATCACCATGGATGGGGGTCATAATAAAATCTAGTATTAATAAATCAAAGTGTTCAACTTTAAGACGTTCTATGGCCTGAATAGGATCTGTAATACCAGTAAAATTGTATCCAGATCGTTTCATAAATATAGATAGGGAATCTACAATTCCTTCTTCATCGTCAACAGCTAATATTTTATAATTAGAAGTTATAGATTCATGCATATGTTTTCTCATAAAATCACCTCTATATGCTATATTCGACTATATTATATATTCTCTATTTTGTAAAAGCAAGAAAAAACGAAGAATTTTTCGTATATGGGACAAATTGGAAGAAAAAATAGACTAATAAATTAATATATACGAAGAAACCTGCAAATTTAAATTTGCAGGTTTTTGTAATTTCTAAAAAGTTTTATTTGTGACCATGATTTTATTTATAAGGGAAGAACAATAATGAAAGTAGTTCCTTTTCCAAGTTGCGAATCTACAAGAATATTACCACCAAAATGTGCTTTTACTGTAGAATAAGACATAAATAATCCAAGACCTGTACCATTTTTTCCTTTGGTTGTAATCATTTCTTTAAATAATTTTTCTTTTACTTCTGCAGTCATTCCACTTGCATGATCCTTAATGGAAATAAGAATTTTAGAATCTTCTTTTTCTACAATTAGTTCAATGGTTTCATTTGTTTTTCCTTGATAAGCCTGAATTGAATTTGAAATCATATTGTTAATTACTTGAACTAAACTATTAACATCACCTTTTAAATAAATATCATTTGAAACATGATTTTGAATATTTAAAGAAATTAATGCATTTTTAAGTTCATGTTTCATTAAAATATCAATACGTTTTAATAGTTCATCCATATTAAATTGTATATTTTGATCTGATGATAAAGTTACTGCCTGTCCTTTAACAGCAGTGATAACATCTGACATATATTCTGTATATTCTTTTATTTTGAATACCCAATTTTGCATATCTTGTGCAATTTCCAGATGATCGGAAACAGTAACTTCTGGATCTTGGATTGATTCCTTATATTCTCGAATTAAATCTGTTAATCCTTCACCTGCACCAGAAATAGACATAATAGGGGTTTTTAAGTTATGTGCAATTCCTCCGATCAATTGTCCTAATGAAGCAAGACGTTCTCTTTCCATTAAAGTATCTTGGTTTTTATGAATTTGATCAATGTTATTTTTCGTTAATGTTTGAATTTGATTAAAAGCATTTACTAGGTCACCAATTTCATCATTTGAAATTACAGGTAGTTTATAATTGAAATCAACATTTTTATTTTTTGATATTTTTAGTAATGCTTTTGATACACGATTAATGTCATCGATAATATAATTTGAAAAATTATATAATATAACGATATTTACAATAAACAATACTGCAAAAATAAATAACAATCCAACTAGAATAGAATTAGATACTAGGTTATAACGAATTCCAATCGTCCAATCTTGTCCGTTAATAGAAACAGTTCTTACAATTCCTTGAGAATCATCTCCATAAAAGTCATAAGTACGATTTGGTTGTGGCTGAGTAGGAGCAATCTCATCTAAATATTTTAAAAAGAAAATGGAAAGTTCTTGATTATTTTGTGCGATTGACGTACCATCAGGCGTTAAAATAAAATAAAAGTCTGAATCTTTTTGTAAAGGAATTTCTTTTAGTTTTTCTTTCAGATAAGAAACTTCATCTTGGTCTGAAATAGAAGATTCAATGGATAAATTATTTAAATCTTGTTCATAAATACGAAATGTTAGATCTCCTGTTTCACTAATAATACTAGCGTAACCAGTAAGGGCAATTAGAAAAGCAGTTACAGTAAACATTGGAACAGTAACCATAAAAATAACTTTTTTTAGGCTACTTCTGCGTACATATTTTGTAAAGTCACTATCAATGTTGGCAGAATCTATAATTTCATAAAAGATATCCACTAAAATTTGTTTAAATATTTTAATAGAAAAGATATAGGCAATACTTGCAATTAAAGCCAATATTGCAAAATATAATACACAAACTTTTAAAGTAATAAACAAGTCACCTTTTAACATGCTAAATGTTGCGGCAATCATAATAATTGGTATAATAACCTGAATAAAATAAATGATATTAGGTATCTTTAAAATACTTTTAGAAAAGCTATAATAAAGCTTTGTTGCTTCCTCTTTTTTACATGTTTTTAATCGATTTCTCATTGTATTAATCTTTAGTAAACTAAAAATTAATATCATATTTTCTAAAATAAGACTACTAATAACAATTGCCAAATACTGTTGTGAATAAGTTAAACCATTGATTGCCACTTGAAATGAATTATCAATAGAATTTGGCGGATAACATAAAATTACTGGTACTATTTTGTAGAAAAATAGAGTAACTCCAAAAAACACTAAATTGTATAGTAATAAAATTTGAATCCACTTTTTCGAAACTTTTTTCATTTGTTAGAACCCCCAATCTTTTTTTGTAAATAATCCTTAGTTAATTTAGGCCAAGTAAAATGAATTTGATTTAGTACTTTATTTGTATATGGACTAGAAATACTTATTGTATTTTTTTGACTTTCTTCTTGTTTCAAGAATTCTGTAACTTTGGCTAAAAGAGAGCTAGAATCATTAAGATTCATAATGGTATTTTGATAAACTTTTTGATCTACAAATTGGATATTAAATCCAAGTTCATTTAATAATAAAACAAGTTCTTCCAAGGAAAATGTATTTTCATTATAAATATGATATAAGTTGTAAATATTATTTTTTTCTAAAATCATTAAAATTAATTTTGCACATAAGTCAACAGGACTAATATTAATTTCAGTAGATTTTGAAGAATTTGGTAAGCATTTGGTTAATAATATGAATTTAATTACATTATAAAATAAATTGTCTTCTTCATTAATTTGAAATTTACCATCATTTGTTCTCCAAGAAATATTTCCTAAACGGAAAATAGTAGTATTTAAGCCATCTTCTATTTTTTTAGCCAATAATTGCTCTGCTTCAAATTTAGTTTTTATGTATATATTATGAGAAATACTTTGTCCCAAATATAAATCTTCTTCTGTAAAATAAGTTGGATGCTCATGGTTTAAAGTTCCACTAACCGATAAGGTAGAAATATGAACAAGATGAATATGGTTAGATGTTTCACAAAAACGAATTAAATTTTCTACACTTTCGATATTCGTTTTACGAAACATTTCATAATTACCAAGATGTTTTACGATGGCAGCGGAATTGATAACTGTTTTTATGGTTGAAGTTAAATTTTGATAAATCTTTGGTTCTAATCCTAAATCTTCTTTCAAGAAGTCACCATTTAAAATAATGACTCTTTGCTCTATAAGTTTATCAAGGGAATCTTCAAAATAATAATGCATTCTCTCTATAAAGCGATGATAAGAATCAGAAAAAGATTTTCCTCTTACAAGGCAATAAATCTTATAAGGTGTAGTAAATAAAAGTTCTTTTAACAAATGAGCACCTAAAAATCCAGTAACGCCAGTTAATAAAATATCACCTTCTAATGGTAAAGTCTTTGACTTTTTAATTTTGATTTTTGCTAAATAATCTGTTTCCTTTGTTACTTTTGTATTCAAGTGTTTGGCAAGTAATTCAATGGTTGGATAATTATAAAAACTTTGTGCAGATAGTTTAATATTCTTTTGACTTGCAATAGTAGCAATTTTAATAGCATCTAAAGAATCACCACCTAAATCAAAGAAATTATGAGTAATACCAACTTGTTCTTTTTTCAAAACTTCACTCCATAGTTGACAAAGGGTTCTTTCCAAATCTGTTGTTGGAGCTACATAAGTATCAAATTTTTGATTTGCGAAAAGAGAAAGTAATTCTTTTCTATCAATTTTTCCATTTGGAGTTAAAGGAAATTTGTCCAAAAACATAAATTGATTTGGAATCATATAATGAGGAAGTGTTTTGGATAAAACATCCCTTAAATTTTCTTCCTTAAAGGTAGGATCATTTGTAATAGCAAATGCTACTAATCTTGTGTTTTCTAAATCTTTATCCAATAAAACAACCGTATTTTTTATTTGAGGAATATTTTTTATACTGTGTTCAATTTCGCCTAAATCAATTCGATAACCACGGTATTTAATTTGATTATCATTTCTTCCTACAAACATAAGATTTCCATTAGAAAGCCATCTTCCTAAGTCTCCTGTACGGTAGATATGGTGGGTTAGATCAAATTTTTCAGAAGTTAAGGTAGGATTATATAAATAACCATTACCAACGCATTCTCCTTCTACATAAATTTCACCGACTTCTCCAATTGGAACAGGTTGTTTTAATTCATTATAAACATGAATTTTTGAATTTCCAATTGGCTTTCCAATTGGAGTAATATAAGAAGGGTTTAATTTTTTATCGAAAGGATACATGGTGCAACAAATTGTTGTTTCAGAAGGTCCGTATCCATTAATAATCTTCATATTTGGATTTAAACTTAAATAGTTTAAAAGAATAGAAGCTTTAATTGGTTCTACACCTACTAATAATTTATTTAGAGGAACTTTTTTATAATTTCTTAAATTCTCATAAATACTTTGTAGCATAGATGGTGGAAAATAAGAAAAAGTAATTTCATGGTCCATAATATATTTCGTAAGATTTTCAACATTACTATTATTTAAATCAGGATACAAATATAAACTGGCTCCAAAAAATAAAGGAGTGAAAATTTCTGAAATACTAACATCAAAGCAAATATTTGTAACGGATAAAAAACGATCCTTAGAAGAAATCGTATGATCAAAGTAATGGTTAAATGAATATACGAAATTAATTAAATTATTATGGGACTGAACCGTCCCTTTAGGCTTTCCAGTAGAGCCAGAGGTATAGATAATATATGCATTATCATGATCTATGGCATTTGGAAAAGTAATATCAGCTTTTATTGGCATTAACTTTTTATAATATAAAGTTTGAAGAGGAAAAGTTTGTGAAGAAAAATATTCTTCTGCAATTAAAAGCTTTGCTTTACTATTTTCTAACATGTATTGAATTCGATCTTCGGGATAATCTGGGTAAATTGCTAAAAAGAAAGCACCACTTTTTAAGGCTCCCAGCATAGAGCAAATAAGGGGAATGTTCTTCTTTTGAAATAAAAGAGCAACACAATCTCCTTTTTTTACTCCAGAAGAAATTAAATTTTTAGCAATTAGATCTACTTTTTCTGTTAGTTCTTGATAAGTAATTTTACTATTTTCATCTACCACAGCAATATGTTCTGGATATTGATTGGCAGTTTGCTCAATCAAATCGTAAACATTAATAGAATAAGGATGTGCAATTTTAGAGTGATTAAATACTGACTCCATTTGTTTGCACTCTTCTGGAGTTAAAGTTAAGATTTTATCTACGATTTGATTTGGATTTTGAATCATTTGTTTTATAATATAAATGATACGGGCATGAATATTTTCGATATCTTTTTCATCAAATTTAGAAATTTGATAATCATAAAAAATATCAAAACTGCCAGAATCATCCATATCATAGAAATGAATATCTAAAGGATCAACAATATGACCACTAAAAACCCAATTGGTTTCATAAGGAATTTTAGAAGAATTTTTATCATCTTTTGCATTTTGATAAGAAAGTGCAACATCATATAGATTTTCAGAAATATTATATGTTTTCTTTACATGAGCTAGTAGATCCTGATAAGGATATTTTTGATGTCTGAAAATTGATAACTGCTTTGTAGAAGCAGATTTTATTAAATTAATAATTGTATCCTTAAAATCAATTGGAATAGAAAATGGAACAGTACTAATAAACATACCTGCAGTATGTTTATCTTTAAAATTGGTACGATTTAGAATTGGCGTTCCAATAATTGGATTTGGATTACTATTTATTTTTGCAATATAAATGGAATATACTACCATAAAGAAAGTATAAATAGAACAATTCCAATCTTTACAAAAACCTTGGATAGATTCATATAAATCAGAATTTAGATGAAATGTTTTACGAAAAGCCTTTGTTTCTGTATCAATAATTTTAAAATTAGAAATAGAAGAGCTTTTTGGTTCAAACATAAATTCTGACTTCCAAAATTCTGAGTCTTTTTCAAATTTATCGCTATTTAAATAAGTAGTTTCATTAACAATAGTATCAAGATAGGATGGATTTAAAGAAACATCGACATCTTCATTAGAAACCAATTGAGAATAAATGGACATTGTTTCTGATATAAATAAACTCATTGTCCATGCATCAGCTACTAAATGATGGAAGTTGACGTTTAAGCCACCTGTTCCATCAGGATATCGAAATAAAGTAAAATGATATAAAGCAGAATCCAAAAGAGTAAATGGAGTCTGTACAATTTTATGATTCAAAATAGATAAAGCATCTTCATTTGCGAGATCAACTAAATCAATAGAAAAAGGTTTATATTCGCAAACATATTGTTTTGGAGTTCCCTCCACCATACAAAATTGAAAACGAATTGCTTCATTCTTTTGAATATAAATATTAAGCGCTTTTTCTAATAAAGTAAAATTAACTTTATCCTTTATTTTTATATTCCCACATATATTATTTAAACTAATATTTGGACAGTATTGTTCCATTAACCAAATTGATTTTTGTGGGTTTGTTAAATCAAAAAATCTTTTTTCCACGGTTCGACATCCCCTCACTAAAATTTGAATTTATTATATACATACACCCATAAAAAATCAATATTTTGTTGATTAAAAGTGAATTATAGTATAAAATCAAAGATGAAAAAATGGATGAATAAAGGAGAGAGAAATATGAAAAATCATTCCAAAAAATTATATGATATTCCAGAAGTGAAAGACTATCGTGAATTACTAAATAATACAGTAAGCAAATATCCAGATCATATTGCATACAAATATAAAAAAGATCCGACAGCCAAAGAGCCAGAATATGTAGAAATTAGCTATAAGCAATTTCAAACGAATGTGAAAGAAGTTAGTACAGCATTATTAGAATTAGGATTAGAAGGGAAAAAGGTTATTCTAATTGGAAATAATCGTTATGAATGGTGTACAAGTTATTTGGCAATTACAACGGGAAATATGATAGTGGTTCCACTAGATAAAGCGCTTCCAGCAAACGAAATTGAAGCTTTAGTATTAAGAAGCGGAGCAGAAGCTGCTATTTTTGATAAAAAATACGAAGAAGAATTTCTAAAGATAAAAAGTAATAAACAATCGAATTTGAAATTTTTAATTTGTATGGATCAAACGAATGATAAAGCAGAAGTAATGGAATATGAAAATTTGCAGATAAAAGGAAAAGAAGCAATAGAAAAAGGAAATAAAGTATATGATAACATGATAATTGATCCTGAAAAGATGTCTATTATGTTATTTACATCTGGAACAACAAGTTTGCCAAAAGCAGTTATGTTATCACAAAGAAATATATGCTCTAATATTCAAGGAATTGCAAGTTATGTAAAAATGTATCCAACCGACACATTACTATCTTTCCTTCCAATTCATCATACATTTGAATGTACAGTTACATTTCTTTATGGAATTTATTATGGGGTTACAGTTGCTTTTTGTGATGGGTTAAAATATATTGCTAAAAACTTGGCTGAATATAAAGTAACGGTATTTGTAGCAGTACCACTTGTTTTAGAAACAATGTATAAAAAGATCACAAAAGCAATCGAAGAAAAAGGAAAAACAAAATTAATTCATACCATGTCAAAATTATCTCATTTATTATTAAAATGCAAAATAGATGTAAGAAGAGTATTATTTAAACAAATTTTAGATCAATTTGGCGGAGCGTTAAGAGTCGTATTTTATGGAGCAGCTCCTATGAACAAAGATACTATCATAGGATATAACGATCTAGGAATAAAATTATTACAAGGATATGGTTTAACAGAAACATCACCCGTAATTGCATGCGAAACAGACGAAAAACAAAGACCAGGATCAGTAGGCTATCCTTTATATAACTTAGAAGTAGAAATTGATGGAAAAGATGAAAACGGATCTGGAGAGATAAAAGTAAAAGGACCAAATGTAATGCAAGGATATTATCAAAATCCAGAAAAGACAGCAGAAGTATTAAGAGATGGATGGTTCTATACAGGAGATTATGGATATTTAGATGAAGACGGATTTTTATATATTACAGGAAGAAAAAGTGATATGATTGTTTTAAGAAATGGAAAGAATATTTATCCTCAAGAGTTAGAATTTTTAATTAATAAAATTTCTTATGTAGAAGAGAGTATTGTTTATGCAAGAGAAAAGACAAATACAGATACTACAATTGGAGCTAAAATTGTATATAATGAAGACTTAATTAAGGAGTTTTTGGGAGAAAAAACAGAAGAAGAATATAAAGAAATTATATGGAATAAAATAAAAGAAATTAATCAATCTTTACCAACATATAAACATATTAAAGAAATTATGATTACGAAAGAGCCATTAGATAAAACGACAACACAAAAAGTAAAAAGATATCAAGAAATGAAAAAAATAAGTTCTAATGTTTAAGAATAATCCTCTTTGGGAAAAATGTTAATAAGCATTTTCCTAAGGAGGATTGATTGTTTGAAACGATATCAGAAAAAAAAGGTAGTAAATAAAAAGAAAATACAACTCTTCTTGAAACATATGATTCTAGCAATGCTTTTTTGTACTTTTGGAATTTGGATTTATCAGACATATATGCAAATAGAAGTAATTCCGGAAAATGAGAAAAATAAAAATGTACAAAGAACTTCTCAAACTGTAAAAGAAG
>DVNH01000035.1 GCA_018714565.1 Candidatus Merdicola faecigallinarum
TGGGTTATTTGCTATGCAAGTGACAGATTAAAATCAGATAAAGAAATAATATTAAATGGTGTAAAGGTAAATGGACAAGTGCTTTATTATGCAGATACAGCTTTAAGAGATGATCGAGAAGTTGTTTTAGAAGCAGTAAAAAATAAAGGATTAATATTAAAATATGCAAGTAAAAGACTAAGAGCAGATAAAGAAATTGCAGTAGAAGCAATTAAGCAAGATAAAAGGGCTTTTAGCTTTATTGTACCGGAATTAAAACAAGAAGAAGAAATAAAAAAGCTAATGGAATAGGGGATAAAATCTTATGTATGGAGAACAATTTAATCAGCTAGTAAAAGAAATAGGAAAAGAAACAGGAATCAAAGTAGAGGAATTATCTTATGGGTATTTACTTAAATTAACAAAAGGAAAAAAGAAGCATTATATTATCGGGTACAAATTCGACTTGAATTCACAAGCTTCTGGTAATATCGCAAAGGACAAATATTCTACTTATGTTATTTTAAAAGAAGAAAAGATTCCTGTAGTAGAATATAAAGCATTATTTCATCCAATAAGACGTGCAAAATATCAAAATGAAAATACAGAAAAAGAAATTTATGAGTATTTTGAAAAGAATCATAATCGTTTAGTAATTAAACCGAATAACGGTCAGGAAGGAATAGGGGTTTCTCTTTGTAAGCAGAAAGAAGAATTAATTCCTATAATTGAAAAATTATTTCAAGATAATAATACACTTGTAATGTGCCCGTTTTACGAAATTGAAACAGAATATCGAACGATTTATTTAGATGGGAAATGTATGTTAACATATGGCAAGAAGATACCTTATATTATAGGGGATGGAATTCATTCTATTGAAGAACTGATTCGTAAAAATGATAGGATAAAAATAGAAAAAATAAAAGACGAAACAAAACAAGAGATTGATTTTAAAAGAGTTCCAAAACTTCAAGAAAAGGTTGAGATATTGTGGAAACATAATTTAAGTGGTGGAGCGATTCCAGAAATAATACAAAATAAAGAATTAGAAAAGCGAATCCATCAAATTGTAAAACAAACAGCAAAAGCATTAAACTTAAGATTTGCAAGTATTGATGTGATTCAAACAAAAACAGGAGAACTATATGTATTAGAAGTAAACTCTGGGATTTTTATGAAAAATTTTATGGAAGAATATCAAAATGGCTATCAAATAGCAAAGAAAATTTATAAAAAAGCAATTAAAAATGCCTTTCATAAAAGTTAGGCATTTTTATATTATTAATATATTGTTAAAAAATTGTATAACCAGATTTTTGAAAGGTTTGAATGAACCAGTCTTAATATTCTATTCATATAATAAAGTTATTTTTCGATTTTTTACTTCAATAAATTTTTCATCCTTTAAGGTTTTTAATTCACGGAACATTGCAGATCGATTTACTCCAAGATAGTCGGCTAAGTCTTTTAAAGAGAAAGGTAGTTCAATGGAATAATATCGATTTTTTTTTCGTTCAATATCGAAATATTCCAATAATTTTTCACGAATTTGTTTTTTTTCTAATACACGAATTCTTTCATTCTTTTCTTTTAATTTTATATTAATAATATCAAATAAATTGGTAAGAAAGATATTAAAATAACTGTGTTTGATATTTCGGGGGTTGAATAATTTGTCATAATCGATTACTAAGACTCTTGTATTTTGTTTCGCGATGATTTCATAATTTTCATTATTGGTTAAAGAAATATTAGTACCAAATACACTATCCTTTGTTAAATTTTCAATAATGATTTCATTTCCGTTATATTCAATATTTTTAATTTGAGCATATCCATCTAAGATAATACCAATAATATTTTCACTTTTTATTGTAGGTAGTATTTCTTGATTTTTATTAAAATCGTAAATATGTACTCCCAATAAAACATATAATTTATTTATTTGAAATTTTGTTATTCCCTCAAAAGGGCTATTCATAAGCATCACCTAAGAGGATTGTAACAAAAAAAAGAAAAAGGTGCAAGTGCAACTTGTATATTATTTTTTCTATTAATAAAATTGAGTCAAATAAAAATGAGGGAGGAACAAAAGAAATGAAAATCGTAAAAAGGGATGGACATATTGTGGACTACGATCCAGAGAAAATCAGAATCGCAATAGGAAAAGCAAATAATGAAGTAAGAGGAAAAGAAAAAGCAACCAAAGAAGAGATTAAAGAGATCATTCATTATATTGAGGATTTAAATAAAAAAAGAATTTTAGTAGAAGATATTCAAGATATTATCGAAGAAAAACTAATGGAATTTGATAAATATCAATTAGCAAAAAAATATATTACTTATCGATATACTAGAGAATTAGTAAGAAAAGCAAATACAACAGATCAAAGTATAAAAGAATTAATCGAAGGAGAAAATGAATATTGGAATAATGAAAATTCGAATAAAAATGCAGAAGTAGTAACAACACAAAGAGATTATTTAGCAGGTATTACAAGTACAGATATTACAAGAAGATTCTTACTTCCAGAAGAAATCGTAAAAGCACATGATGAGGGAATTATTCATTTTCATGATGCAGATTATTTTGCGCAAAATGCTTTGCATAACTGTGAATTGATTAACTTAGATGATATGCTACAAAACGGAACTGTAATTAATGGAGTTATGATTGAAAAACCACATCGTTTTATTACAGCAGCTACGATTGCAACACAAATTATATTAGCTGTTACATCATCCAGTTATGGAGGAGCAACAGTTTCACTTTCTCATTTAGCACCATTTGTTAGACTAAGTTATGAAAAATATTATAAAAAATATAAAGATAGAAAATTATCAAAAGAAGAATGCGAAAAGTTTGCAATGCAAGATACGAAAAAAGAAGTAGAAGATGGTGTTCAAACATTTAATTATCAAGTAAATTCCATGACAAATACAAACGGACAAGCCCCATTTTTATCTGTTAATATGTATCTAGGAGAAACAGAAGAATACAAAGATGAATTAGCTTTGATTATAGAAGAATTCCTAAAACAAAGAATTTTAGGTTTTAAGAATGAAAAAGGAGTGTATATTACGCCAGCTTTTCCAAAACTTTTATATATTTTGGAAGAAGATAATATTCATGAAGACAGTAAATACTGGTATTTAACAAAATTAGCAGCAGAATGTACAGCAAAACGAATGGTTCCAGATTATATTTCTGAAAAAGTAATGAAGGAATTAAAAAAGAATGAATTTGGAGATGGAGAATGTTATCCTTGTATGGGATGTAGATCTTTTTTAACACCAGATAGAACAATGAGCCGTGGAAATATTGCAAAAGCAAAAAATTACGTAGAAGGGAAAGGAAAATATTACGGAAGATTTAATCAAGGTGTTGTAACAATTAATTTACCAGATGTTGCATTATCATCAGAAGGAGACATGGATAAGTTCTGGAAAATCTTTGATGAAAGATTAGAATTATGCCATAAAGCATTACAAATTAGACATAAAAGATTAAGTAATGCAACAAGTGATGTAGCGCCAATTCTATGGCAACATGGAGCCTTAGCAAGATTAGAAAAAGGAGAATCCATCCATGAATTATTACACCATGGTTATTCTACAATATCATTGGGATATGCAGGATTATATGAATGTGTAAAATATATGACAGGACATTCTCATACGGATAATGGAGAAGGAAAAGAATTTGGATTAAAAGTAATGAAACACTTAAATGATGCAACAAAAAAATGGAAAAAAGAAGAAGATATCGATTATTCTGTTTATGGGACACCAATTGAATCAACAACTTATAAATTTGCTAAATGCTTAAAAGCAAGATTTGGAACAATAAAAGGAATCACAGATAGAAACTATATTACGAATTCTTATCATGTTCCTGTATTTGAAGAAATAGATGCATTTTCTAAATTAAAATTTGAAAGTGAATTCCAAAGATTAAGTCCAGGAGGTGCAATCTCATATGTAGAAACACCAAACTTACAAAATAATTTAGAATCCATTATAGAAATTATTAAATTTATTTATGATAATATTATGTATGCAGAACTTAATACAAAATCAGATTATTGTCAAAAATGTGGATACACAGGAGAAATTTTAATTGATGATAATCTAGAATGGTATTGTCCAAATTGTGGAAATAGAGATCACAATACACTAAATGTAGCAAGACGTACATGTGGATATATTGGTACTAACTTTTGGAATAAAGGAAGAACGGAAGAAATAAAAGAAAGAGTTTTACATATTGATAATAAGGTGGCGGAATAAAATGAGATATAATTTAATTCGAAAAATGGATATATCAAATGGACCAGGAGTTAGAGTATCTATTTTCATGCAAGGATGTCCATTTCATTGTAAAAAATGTTTTAATCCAGAAACATGGGATTTTAATGCTGGAGAGGAATTTACAAAAGACACAATTGATAAAGTATTAAATTTATGTGATAAAGATCATATAAAAGGATTATCGATATTAGGAGGAGAGCCTATGGCTCCAGCTAATATTGAAGGAACAACAAAGCTTGCAAAAGCATTTAAAGAAAAATATCCGAATAAGAATCTATGGACATGGTCTGGTTTTCGATTCGAAGATTTAAAAGATAAAGAAGTTTTAAATTATGTAGATGTTTTAGTAGATGGAACTTATAAAGATGAATTAAATGATCCTACTCTTAAGTGGAAAGGATCTGCAAATCAAAGAGTAATTAATGTGCAAGAGAGCATGAAAGAAGGTCAAGTAGTATTATTTAATAATTAAAAAGAGGAACATAAAAAGAAGAGTAGTTTTGTTACTTTTCTTTTTATGTTATAAATGCTTTTTTATTCAATGGAAAACAAGAGTGATACCTAGATACAAGTTTATTTTTGATTGAATATTATATAATAGTTGCCAAAAGAAGAATACCAATATTGTCTTGGTAAATTTGATCAAACTGAGATAGAGGTAAAGGACTTTTTCCAATACCTGCTTCTATTGTAAAACCAGGTTTATTATAATTTAATAAAAACCAATCTTTAAAACCTGCGAAACTAGAATTATAGGGAACATTTGCTAAGTGATATCCACTTATTTGAGCGAATTTGAGACCAATATCGTATCCTTCAAAAGGGCAGATATCTTGAAAATTCCAATAAATTTCTTGCCCTTGTGTATGGTAAGCAATAACAAGTCTGAAATTATGAGAACATGTAAAATTATATATTGCTAAAGATTCTGGTTCCGTTAAAGGAGAAGCACCTACAAAATCTCTCGGAGCAGGTTTAGTAAATCCTTGCTTATATTTTATTTTTTTTGCTGTTTCCCAACCGGCAGGAAATTGTAGGTTTAAATCCACACCATTTATATTTGCTTTCCAACCATCAGGAAAAGGAATATCTGGATAAGCTTGTGAAATAGAGAAGCACTTTTGATAAGCGGAAGTATTTTTGAAAGAAGGATCTGTTAGAAGAGTTACACCATCCGGATTTACCATGGGAACAAGATAAATGGTTACACGATTAAAAATGTCTTTTGCAGAAATGCCATAGATAGTTTGATTATTTTGATAGGCAATACAAAATTCTTCAAGAAATTTCATTAAAAGTAAGCTTGTAATCCATTC
>DVNH01000036.1 GCA_018714565.1 Candidatus Merdicola faecigallinarum
TGGTGCCTCTACTGGGCAAACTCCTGCACAAGTTCCACATCCAATGCAAGCGTCTTTATCAATAACATAACAAGTATCTCCTTGAGAAATACAACCAACTGGACATTCAGCTGCACAAGCTCCGCAACTAATACATTTATCTGTTATTTTGTATGCCATTTTTTTCACCACCTTAGCCCATTAATTTAAGTTTTTGTATAGGAACTTATAAACCTATTTATTCCTCGTTTGACTGTTCGTTTCTATCTTTTTCCTCTAATTTTTCTAGTTCTTCTAATTCTTTACTGTGTTCTTTTTCTTCTGGATCGATATTTTTCGATTCTACATTTTTTATAATTTTAACATCGGATGCAGAATATTTCTTGTAAAAATATCCATCTCCATCACGAAATTTTACTCTAATCTTTTCCTTTAATGTTTCGATAGAATCTACTACTCCTTCTCCTTCTTCTGTTTTTACAATTGCGCCTACTTTTGGTAGTCTTGCATTTTTCTCTTCATACACTTCTTGCTCATATTTTAAGCAACACATTAATCTTCCACAATTTCCGGAAATTTTTGATGGATTTAAAGACATATTTTGTTCTTTTGCCATTTTTATAGACACTGCTTCAAAATTATTTAAAAAAGAACAACAACATAATTCTCTACCGCAAACTCCATTTCCGCCAATTCTTCTTACTTCATCTCTTACTCCAATTTGTCTTAACTCAATTCTTGTTTTAAATACTGCAGCTAAGTCTTTTACTAATTCTCTAAAATCGATTCGTCCTTCTGCGGTAAAGTAAAAGATAATTTTTGTGTTATCAAACTTATATTCTACATCAATTAATTTCATTTCTAATTGATGTTTTTTTATTTTTTTTATGGCAATATCAAATGCTTCTTTTTCCTTTTGCTTATTTTCTTTATTATGTTTTTCATCTTTTGGAGTTGCAATTCGAATTACTTTTCTAAGTGGTGCAACTAATTTTTCTTCTGGAATTAAACGATTCGCAATTGCTACTTCTGCATATTCCTCTCCATTTGTTGTATCAACAATCACGTGATCTCTAACATTAATTTTTAAATTTCCCGGATCAAAAAAATATATTTTTCCTGGTTTCTTAAAACGTATTCCTACAATATTTTTCACGAATTCAATTCCTCCCAAATTTTAAATAAAAGAAAATCGATACTCATATCATAATTGCTATTGGCACCTATTCTCTTTTTTACCTCTTCTACGATACGAATACAATTCATATAATTTTCTCTTTTGTTTGGACTTTTTTTAGCATTCTCATAGAGAATAACATTTATATATTCTAATATAAAATCAATCTGTTCTTTACTTTTATAAATGATTTCTGCTTGATCCATTAATTCTAATTGAGTCATGTCTTCTATCTTTGTAAATACTTCTTCAACTTTTTCATATAGTTCTTTATTTTCTTTTAATTCAATTGCTTTTTTTAGGCTCCCTTCAAAGAAATTTAATAAACTTGAACTTTCAACATTCATTTGATATTGTTCTTTTAAAATCTTTTTAATTTCTTCCTCTTTTAAACGAAGAAAATGAATTTTCATACATCTCGATCGAATTGTATTTACTATTTTATTTTCATTTGAAGTTATTAGTATAATTGTAATATATTCTGGTGGTTCTTCTAATGTTTTTAATAAACAATTTTGCGCTTCTGTTGTCATTTTTTCTGCATCATTAATAATATAAAATTTATGATTTGAAATAATTGGCTTTTCAATTACCTTTGTTTGAAACATTCTTATTTGTTCTATCTTTATATTATTTCCATCAGGCTCAATCATCATAAAATCAGGATGATTTTGTTCTTGCATTTCAAGACAGGATTTACATATATCACATGGTTTTCGATCCTTCGAAAAGCACAATACCATTTTTGCAAATTCTTTTGCAAACTCTTTTTTCCCGATACCTTCTTCTCCTATTAACATGTAACTATGTAAAATTTTTCCTGACTTTACCATATTCGTTAATAATTCTTTTACTTTTTCATTTCCTACTATATGATCAAATGGCATTTTATTCAACCTTTCCAAATACATTTAAAGGCCAAAAGCGAAGAACTACTTTTCCTTCGATTTTTTCTAATGGGATACATCCAAATCTTCTACAATCAGTACTTCTACTTCTATTATCTCCTAAAGCAAATACATAATTTTCTGGAACAATAAAATCAGTAAAAGCACCATCTAATGAGTCAGTTACTACTCCTGGTTGTAAATAATCTTCTTTTAATTCTTCTCCATTTATATATACTTTTCCATTTTTTATTTCAACATGTTCTCCTGGAAGACCAATTACTCTTTTGATATAACTTATTTTTCCAATTTCTAATACATAATATCGAAAATTAAAAAACCAACCTTTATCTTCTTCATCATAAATTGCTTTTGGATTATCTAAATCTGCTTCCATTGGACTAATATAACTTTCTTTGGGTGCTTCGAATGTAATAATGTCTCCTCTTTCTGGCATTTGTTTTGTTGTTCTTCCCCATCGATTTAAAATTAATCTTTGATCTTCTTTTAATGTTGGATACATTGATGGTTGTTTTACAATTGTTGGCGTCCCAATAAAATAACGAACTAATAATGCCAAAACAACTGCTATTATAACGCAATATATCCATTCTAAGATATCTTTTGCTTTTTCATTTATATTGAAATTCATACTTAGTTTCCTCCTTGGTAAGCAGCATGTTCTTTTTGTATATCGCTTCCATTATATCTTAAATTTCCTTGTTTATCAATCTAAATTTCTACATTTTCTATTTTTTGCTCTTTATTTGTCGGAATTCGAATTACTACTTCCGTTCCTTTTCCTAATTCACTTTTAATATCAATTGTACCATTATTTCTATCCAGAATTTCTTTTGCAATAGAAAGTCCAAGTCCGGTTCCTCCCATTTCTCTTGTTCTTGCTTTGTCTACACGATAAAATCTTTCAAATATTTTTGACAAGTCCGCTTCTGGTATTCCAATACCATTATCTATAATTTTAATATAAGCATCATTGTATACAAATCCTACATAAATTTTGATTGTACCATTTTCTTCTGTATACTTTATACTATTCGTTAAAATATTAATAATTACTCTTTCGATTCCATCTTTTTCTGCATATACAGGAGGAACATTTGCTGTTACAAAACATTCTACATTTTGTTTCTTTTTATTGATTTCTAATTGTAATTTTTCTTGGCATTTCTTTACCAAATCTCCTAAATCAAATTCCACTTTTTCTGTAATGGTTTTATTTCTATCATATCGAGATAATGATAGTAAATCCGTAACTAATCTAGCCATTCTTCTCGCTTCTGATGAAATTACGCCTAAAAACTTGGCCTGCATTTCTTTATCATATTCACTTTCCATAAGAGTATCTGCATATCCCATAATAGAAGTAATCGGTGTTTTTAATTCATGTGAAACATCTGCTACAAATTCCTTTCTCATATCATCTAGTTTTACATGTTCTGTAATATCTTGAATGACTACTATTACTCCTGCTGGTCTTTCATTTTCATCTTTAAAAGGTGCAAAAAACAAATTTAGATATTTATCTTTCATATTTAATCTTTGCTCTGAAGAAGTCCAATTTTCTAGATAAATCATTTTCTCCATATTAATTTCAACATCAAATTTACTAAATATTTTCTCAAAAGTATTATCGCCTGGCATAATTTCTAACGCTCTTGTTGCTGCTGGATTAATCAAGATCGTTTCCCCTTGCATGTTAAAAGCAATAATTCCGTCTGTCATATGAAGTAAAATAGTTTCAATTTGTTTCTTTTGTCTCGACATTTCGTTCAATTTTTCTTTTAATTCTGAATTCATTAAACTAAATGCATTTACAAGCTCATCTACTTCATTTTTTATTTTTCCATTTTCTGACTTTTTTATTTCTACTTTTTCACCTTTTGAAATTTTCTCTGCACTTTCCATCAATTTATTTATTGGAGATATTACAGCTCTTGATACGAAAATTCCTACTCCGATACAAATAATACCAAACATAACTAGTGTAATCATAATAACAGTTTTCATCTGAGTAATTTGATTTGAAATTGAACTTGCTAATTCTGCTTGACTCTGAATTTGATTTGAAGCAATTCCCATATGTATTTGTTCTAAAGATGTAGCAAAATAAATTGCGAGCCCTACAATCATAACCAATCCTAGTACAAAAAATGTTAAAACGATCTTATTTTGTATATTACGAATCATTTTTTCTCTTCCTTTCATAAAAGCTTTTTGAATGCATAAAATTACTTCATAATCGTTAATACCAAACTGGAATCTTTTTCATTCTTTTTCCTATATAACAATAAAAAAGATGAAGTGGTAGCCTCTACCATTATCATCTTTTTTTTGTTTTTGCTTTCTATTCTTTTAAGATGCTATATAATAGCCTACTCCTCTTTTTGTTATCAATATTTTTGGATTTGATGTATCTTTTTCTATTTTTTCTCGAATTCTTCTTACCGTTACATCAACAGTACGAATATCTCCATAATATTCATATCCCCATACTTTTTCTAATAGAGTTTCTCTTGTTACAACTTGTCCTGGTTGAGAAGCTAAATATTTTAATACCTCAAATTCTCTTAAAGTTAAATCCATCACTTCATTCTTTACACGAACTTCAAATTTATCTAAATCTAAACTTAAATCTCCAACAATAATTTTATTTGTATTATCTTCTTGTTTTCTATTTTCTTCAGAAATTACATTTGAAGTAATATCTGCTTTTCTTAAGTTTGCCTTAATTCTTGCCATTAATTCTCTTACACTAAATGGTTTTGTTACATAATCATCTGCACCCAACTCTAATCCTAAAATTTTGTCAATTTCTTCATCTTTTGCTGTTAACATTAAAATTGGTACATTTAATGTATGTCTAATACGTTTGCAAACAGATAATCCATCCATTTTTGGAAGCATAATATCTAATAAAATTAAATCTGGCTTTTTCTCTAACGCAATATCTACCGCTGTAATTCCATCATTTGCCTCTAATGTTTCATATCCTTCCTTTTGCAAATTATATACTAAAATATCAATAATTGGTTGTTCATCATCTACAATTAAAATTGTTTTTTTATCTCTTTCGATTAGATTTTCCACAAAGGTTCCACCTTTCTCTTCCAAGTAATTAACAATTACAGTTATATCACACTTCCGTAAATTTCACAAGTTTTTTTACCAATTTTATTGATTATCACTAGGAATATTGGCAGCTCCTATCATTCCAGCATTATTTCCTAATGTTGCAAGCACAATATTTAATTCTCTTCTTTTATTAAATAATAAATTATTTTCTTTCATTTGCTTTTTTATCTTTTCAACAATTTCCTCCCCTAGATATGCAAAACTTCCTCCTAAACATACTATTTCTGGTTCAAAAATATTCATTAAATTTGTTAGTCCAATTGAAAAATATGAGATATATTCATCTAATATCTCTTTTATTAATCCTTGATTTTGTTCTTCCTTAATTTTTCTAACAACCATTTCTGAAGAAGTATTTGCATTTAGATCTAAAGCTGTTTTCACTTTTTCTTTTAAATTTTTCATGGAACAATATGTTTCAAAACAACCGCGATTACCACATTTGCATTCTTTTCCCTCTTTTTCTATTATCATATGTCCAAATTCCATTCCTGCATTTGTCTTTGGTTCTAGTAATCTATTGTTTACATACACAGCCCCTCCAATTCCAGTTCCTATGGATAAAAAAATTCCATCTTCATACTCCTTCATGCTTCCGTATAAAAATTCTGCAATTCCAGCACATTTTGCATCATTTTTTACTTGTATCGGTAATTCAAAATAACGATTTAACATTTCCCTTATTTCTAATGTTTCTATTCCTAAATTAACCATATGATATATTGTTCCGTCTTTTACTGTACCAGGGCTTGCAATTCCAATCATTTCAATCTCTTTAATCGATATCTTTTCTTCAATTAATAATTCATGAATAAATTTTCGAATCGTCTGTTCAATGATCTCTTTTATTTTTTCCTTATCGTCTTCTACAATATCTTTTTCTTTTTTTCGTAAAATGATTCCATCATTCTTTACTAATCCAACACCAATATGGCTTCCACCTAAGTCTATCCCTATTTTCATAAGTTCCTCCTAAATGATAATATAGTTTATTGCATTTAATGCAACAAAAACAATAATATTCGTAATACATAAATAAAATCCAATATCTTTTAATCGGCTCTCTTTTTTTTCTTCTTTT
>DVNH01000037.1 GCA_018714565.1 Candidatus Merdicola faecigallinarum
TTCACTAATATATTTTCCAAAATCCCAATATAAAGAAATTAGCTCCTCATTTACTTTTTTGTAAGCATTGTTTCTTCTAGTTTCTATCATATCTACAATTTCTTTAAAATTAAAATCCAATAAATTTTCCAAACAAATTCCTCCTAATTTTATTATTTTTTAAGTATTCTTTTACGCATTTTATAATAAAATCTTCTACTTTACCAGATTCTTTTACCTTATTAGGTATATACTTTTCTATTTTTTCATTATGTATTTTTATAAATTCTTTTTGATTCCTAATAATTCACAAGCCTTTTTTCTTCTGTGCACTGAAATCATTTCATAACTGCCGTCATCTTTTTGTCTAACTATAACTGGTACTAATACACCATATTCTCTTATACTTTTTATTAAAATATTCATATTATCATCATCTTTTACTTTAAATGGATGATTTGGAAAATCTTTGATTTTGTGAATTTCTATATACTCTACCATATATACTCCTCCAATTCTATAATTTATTATATTATACAAAATTGGAGTCTCTTTATTTTCCTTAGGAATTGCATAATTATGATTATACTCCTAAAAATGACACTTCATAGAATATTACTATATAAAATATTTTTATATATTGTGGTAAAAATATATAACTTCCCTATGATTTTTTGTCATCCTTTGAATTGCTTGTCGCTGTAAGCATATTTTTAATTTGCTTCCTATACCTATCTTCCTCTGAAAAAATACATCCACAATATTTTTGCATATATAAGCCTAACTCTCTTGCTTTTTCTTGTCCTTCTCTAAACCCTGCTCTAAAATCCCTATATAAAAATTGTAAACCATACTTTTTTGCAATTTCTTCTCCTTGTTCTTTTAGAATCTCATGCTTCTGATATGGACTTACTAATAAGGTGGTAGAAATTGTATCATATCCATGTTCTTTTGCATATTTGGCGGTCTGCTCTAATCTTACTCTATAACAATAATTTTGACATCTATTTTGTAAATCACATATTACATTTTTACAAAATTCATCCAATCCATAGTCTTCTTCAAAAAAAGCTTGTACATTAATACTTTTTGTATATTCTTTTAAAGTATCTCTTCTCATCTTATATTCCATATATGGATGAATATTAGGGTTATACCAATATACAGTAGGTTCTATTCCTTCTTCTCTTAAAGAGTCTATACAATATACACTACATGGCGCACAACAAGTATGCATTAATAATCTCATTTTCTATTCTCCCCTTTTTAACTTTTTTATTTCTCATAAACATCAAAATAAGAAATCTCATTTATTTTTTTCCAATTTTCTTCTACATAGCCAGTTACTTGATCTGGGTTTTGCCAATTTTTATGGTACTTCTTATTCTTTATTAATATCTTTGTATTTTCAGACATTTCTTTTATATTTTGAATGATTCCTTTTTCTCCTTCACTTCCTAAATTTCCTTTTAAAAGCATATCATAATTTTTATGATAACGATTTAGAGGAATCATATATAATGCTGCATCTGAATCCAAAATGTAAAGTTCTTTTTCGCTTTCTATATACTGCATTACTTTTTCTACCATATTTGCATATTCTTCTGACATTGGAATTGCATAATAATGTCTAATGCTTGGATTTGTTTTCATATCCTCTACATATACTACAAAATCTTTTATAGAAAGAAGAACAAATAGAATGGTAACTCCCAAGATTGCAGTCTCAGAAAAAATTTTAATAAACTCTACTTTTTGAAAACGTTCTTTTTCTTTTTGGTATAGTTTCTTACATAATCCGTTTATTAGGTACACAATTAGTAATAGACTAATATAAGATCCAATTAAAAAGTGAATTTCATCCGATATTGGAAAAACAACAGCAAATGTAGCAATACTATATGCTGTTAGTACACTTAAGTTTCTATCCTTTTTTATCACTGCAACAAAAAATGTAATAATTGTTATAACTGGTACAAGCACTGCTAATATACGAATCCATGTTTTTCCTTCTTTTACTAAATCCAAATATGGCATATAGTTTGTAAATGTTTTGATTCCCATGATGCAATAATCCACAAATTCTAAAATAGCTTGATTAGCAATTAGATATAATAACAAAATTATAATCGGTATCATTACTCCTAATGTACGCATTAATGCTATTTTTATGAAATTGATAAAGTCTTTTTTATTTCTAACAAAGAGAATTGGATATCCTATTGTTACAATTGCTATCATAAAACCTGTACTTTGTTTCAATGTAATACACATTCCAGCAATTAAGCCTATTAGTAAATGTTTTCTCTTTCTATGAACCATTGGATCTATTAAATCTTGCACATCTTCGATCCTATTATTTATCTTTTTAGGAAGAATCTCTAAATATACAATAATTAAGGCAAGAAATAAAACAGCATAATTATAATCGATACACAATTTATCTTTCATTAAGTATATGATAAATAAGATCCCTAGCCCATAAATTGTCTTATTTACTTTTATTTTCTTTAAGATAAGATATCCCATAAAGAAAATACTTGTTGTAAGTAGAATAGCAAATATTCTCATACTTAAAAGTTCATTTCCGAAAGATTTTCAAACCAATACTTGCTATGATTGGAAGCATAGGTGTTTGTACCATATTAAAATCACGATATGGAATTAAACCATCAAATACATTTCTAGCAAAATTATAATTCCATAATTCATCCAAATCTCCAATTTCTTTCGTTAGAATGATGGGAGCTATTAAAATAAGTAAGAATAAAAATATTAATCCATTTTTTCCAATTTTTCTTATTCCTTCTTTTCTATTTTCTTTCACAGTTTTCCTATTTTCCCTTCATCTTTAATTTTTTATTTACACATTCTTCATTTTCGTTTCTTTATTTCAGTTTATTCATTACTAATTTATTCTATTGTTCTCTTTATTCGATTTTTCTTTCGGTTCGTCTATCCTTTTATTTTCCTTCATTATGATACGGAAACCCTAAGTGTTCATAGGCTGCTGGAAGTGCAATTCTTCCTCTTGGTGTACGTGATAAAAATCCAATTTGCATTAAATATGGTTCATACACATCTTCGATGGTCTCTAATTCTTCTCCGGTTGTAGCAGCCAAAGCCTCTATTCCTACTGGACCTCCTTGATATTTTTGTATAATTGCAGTCATTAAATTACGATCTGTTTCATCCAAACCTAACTCATCAATTTCTAATTTATTTAAAGCAATCTTCGCCATGGATAAATCTATTTTCCCATCTCCTAATACCAAAGCGTAATCTCTTACTCTTTTTAGAATTCGATTTGCAATTCTAGGAGTTCCTCTAGAACGTCTTGCAATTTCCATAGCAGCTTCCTCTACAATTTCAATTCCTAAAATATTACTTGATCTTTTTACAATTGTTTTTAAGTCTTCTGGTTCATATAATTCTAATCTTTCTACAATTCCAAAGCGATCTCTTAGCGGAGTAGTTAGAGATCCTGCTTTTGTTGTTGCCCCGATTAAAGTAAACTTTGGTAAATCTAATCGAATTGATCTTGCACTTGGTCCTTTTCCTATAATAATATCCAGTGTATAATCCTCTAATGCTGGATATAAAATTTCTTCTACACTTTTATTTAAACGATGAATTTCATCAATAAATAGCACATCAAATTCCGATAAATTAGTAAGAAGTGCAGCTAAATCTCCTGGTTTTTCGATTGCAGGACCTGATGTAATTTTAATATTCGAGTTCATTTCGTTTGAAATAATATTCGATAAAGTTGTTTTTCCAAGCCCTGGAGGTCCATATAATAAAACATGATCCAGTGGCTCTCCTCTTTTTTTGGCTGCTTCTATATATATTTTCATATTTTCTTTTACTTTTGTTTGTCCAATATATTCCGATAAAGTTTTCGGTCTTAATGAATTTTCTAATCTTTCTTCTTCATTACTTTCAATTTCTGGACGGATTAATTTTTCATCTTCCATTTTTATCACCTATTGTTATTTTTTCATACAAATCATATCATTTTCCAAGTAAAAACTCAAGTTTTTTACAGGAAAAGTGCTCTTAAATAAAGTAACTGGAGAACATAAAAAAACACCTTAAAATTCAAACTAAAGTAGAACTTTAATAAGGTGTTTCCTCGTTTTTATTTTTCTTCTTTTTCATTTATATTAATCGTATCTCGAATAATATATTGTGGTCGGTTCTTTGTTTCATCATAAATTCTTGCAATATATTCTGAAATTAACCAAATAGATACTAATTGTACTCCACTAAATAAGGTAATTGCTACCATAATTGAAGTCCATCCAGCTGTTAAATTATTTAAAGAAAAAATATATGAAATTAAAGTATATATCAGTAAAGCAATGGAAATAACAATTGTAATTATTCCTAAATAACCTACTAATTTCAATGGCTTGGTTGAAAAACTAATAATTCCATCTGAAGCTAATTTCAACATTTTTTTCAATGGATATTTTGTCTTTCCGGCATATCTTTCTTGTCTCTCATATTCATACGGTATTTGTTTAAATCCAACCCAGCTATATAATCCTCTTAAAAATTTGTTATGCTCTGGCATAGAATTTATAACATCAATTACTTTTCTATCTACTAATCGAAAATCTCCTGTATCCATTGGTATTTTCACATCGGATAATGCATCTAATGTACGGTAAAACATTTTCGCACTTAGTAATTTAAATTTTGATTCTCCCTTTCTTGATTTTCTTTTTCCATAGATTACTTCATTTCCTTGTTCCCATAATTTTAGCATTTCTGGGATTACTTCAGGAGGATCTTGCAAATCCGCGTCGATAATCACAACACAATCTCCTGTTACATACTTAATTCCCGCTGTGACAGCACATTGGTGTCCAAAATTTCTTGAAAATGTAATGATCTTTGCCTTTTTATCTTGCTTTGCAATGTTTTCTAATATTTCTTGTGTCTTGTCTTGACTTCCATCATTAATAAATATCAATTCATAATCATAATTGTCTAATTTCTTTAATGTATTTGATATTCTTTGATAACATTCTTCTGCAACTTCTTCTTCATAATACATTGGAATAACAATTGATATTTTTTTCATTTTTCTCCTCTTATTCTTTTCTGGTTTTAATCGTTATTTTCTCTTTCTCCATTATATTCATTTACCAAATACAATGGTCTATTTTTGCTCTCATTAAATATTCTTCCTAAATATTCTCCAATAATTCCAATTAATATAATTTGCACTCCCGAAAAGAAAAGTACTAATAAAATAATTGCTTGAAATGCTTGTATTGCAACACTTTGAGTAATACATTTTACAATGACATAAATAAAGTAAATAATTAATGCAAAAAATGTTGGTATGCTAAGGTATGTTGCAATTCTTAAAGGAGAAGTTGTAAAAGAAGTAATCCCATCAATTGCAAGATCTATGAGTTTCTTATAGTTCCATTTCGTTTTTCCCGCAATTCTTGGATCTCTATCATATAATACTTCTTTCTTTTTATAGCCAATCCAGCTAAACATACTTTTTGAACATCTTTGAGATTCTCTCATCTTTTTAAGTGCATTAATGCATCTTCTATCCAATAAACGAAAATCTCCTGTGTCTCTTTGTATTTCAATTCTTGTTAAACTTTGTAACACTTTATAATACATTTTAGATGTGAATTTCTTAAGCCATGTCTCACCTTTTCTAGATTTTCTTCTGGCATATACATCATCATATCCTTCTTCCCAATACTTTATAAGTTCTGGCACTAATTCTGGTGGATCCTGTAAATCTGCATCCATAAAAATAGCACAATCTCCTGTTGCATAATCTAAACCTGCAATCATTGCAATTTCTTTTCCAAAATTTCTAGAAAAATCTACATAATTAATTCTCTTATCTTTTTCTCTTAACTCTTTAATTAATTCAATCGTTTTATCCTTACTTCCATCATTTACAAATAAAATTTCAAATTCATATGATGTTAGCCCATTCATTAGTGAATTTAATCTCTCATATAAGAAAGGAAGAGATTCTTCCTCGTTATAAGCTGGAATAATGATACTTACTTTTTTCATTTTTGCTCCCTCTTTTTCAAATTACTTTACCCTTTTATATTTCTTCTTAAGTACCGTATTTTTCATTTTATATTTGTTTTTTCATCTTTAAAGATATCCTTATCTTATCTTTTTTTCTATTTTACTCATAATGATTTAAGCCTCTACATTTTTTCTTTTAAATGCAAAAAATTTACTAATAAAAAAGTTTAGAATAATAACAATCACTGTCATAGCACACTTACTAATCATTTGTGGAATTGGAGTTCTAAATAAAATTAGGCAACCTACATATTCCACAATCATAGTAAATGCTCTTCCTGCCATAAATTTTGCAAATTCTTTTCCTTTTTCTTGTATTGTTTCCGCTTCGGAATGAAATACCATATCCTTATTCGTAACGTAAGCTACAAGAACAGCTAATAGAATTGCAATTGCATTAGAAATATCTTCATTCCAATGTAACCAATTAGTCATAATATAAAATGAACCAATATTAACAACTGTTGTTAAAACTCCAAAAATTGCATATAATATTACTTCTTTTGTTAAGATTTTTTTCATTATTTTCTTTATTGTTTCCATCTGTAATTCCTCTTTTTTTCTATAACTCTTCTGCAAATCCTTTTTGTAATTTCTTAAAAATAAAATATCCAATAATTGTTAATATAATTGCTCCAACAAATAAAATTCCTAATACTTTCATATTTGGCATTTGTTGATAATAAAAAATATCACGATATGCATTAATAATATGGGTCATTGGATTAATTTGCATTAACATTTGTAAATTGTGTGGTAAGTCTTCTAATCGATAAACAATTGGAGTTCCATAAAAGGCTGCCATTAAAATAACTCCTATAATGTGCTCTAAATCCCTGAAATACACAGTAATAGAAGATACAATAAATGAAATTCCTAGTAATAAAACATATTGAACAAGTAAAATAACTGGATATAGTAAAACAAACTTTGATAATCCAATTGGTGAACAAATAACAAATGCTAATATAATAATCGTGGATATAATAAAATTAACTGCTCCACTTGTAACTACCGAAATAGGAAGAATTTCTCTTGGAAAATATACTTTCTTAATAATATTTCCGGTTTCCTATAATGGTAAATGCTGCCTGTGATACAACTGTTGTAAAATAAGTCCAAGGAATTAAAGCAACACAGATATAAATATGATAAGTTCCTTTTTCATCTCCTGCTAAAAGTGCTCCAAAAATAACAGAATACACTAGAAGTTGAAGAAGTGGGTTTAAAAAAGACCATAAAATTCCTAAAAATGAATTCTTATATCTTCCTCTTATTTCTTTTTTTACATTTGTTTTTAGTAATTCTCTATAATTATAAATGCTATTAAATACGTTCATTTTTTCTCTCCTTACTCCTATTTTGTTACACGTAAATATTCATTTACTACTTCGTTTGTATTTCCATCCATTCTGACTTTTCCATCATATAGCCAAACTGCACGGTCACATAAATCTCTTACCGATTGCATACTGTGTGTAACAAATACCATTGTCTTTCCTTCCGCTTTTAATTCACGCATTTTATTAAAACATTTTTCTTGAAAATGCTGATCCCCAACCGATAAAATTTCATCTATTAATAAAATTTCTGCATCTACGTTAATTGCTACTGAGAACGCTAAACGCATATACATTCCCGAAGAATAGGTACGAACTGGATTATCAATAAATTCTTGTAATTCTGAGAATTCAATAATTTGATCTAATCTTTTATCAATTTCTTTTCTCGTTAATCCAAAAATAGAA
This sequence comes from Candidatus Merdicola faecigallinarum, assembly GCA_018714565.1. Taxonomy (GTDB): domain Bacteria; phylum Bacillota; class Clostridia; order TANB77; family CAG-508; genus Merdicola; species Merdicola faecigallinarum. Next base: position 7,812 of record DVNH01000037.1, read on the forward strand.
GCATTAAAATAAATATTTTCTCTTCCTGAAAAGTCTGGATGAAATCCAGCACCTAATTCTAATAATGATGTAAGTTTTCCATAAGTTTCTAATGTTCCTTGATTTGGGTAAATGATTTTTGTCATTAATTTTAATAAAGTCGATTTTCCACTTCCATTTACGCCAATTAATGCAACAGTTTCTCCTTTTTTTATTTCTAAATTAATGTCATGTAATACTTCTCTTTTTTCTTTTTTCTTATTTCTAGCAAAAAATAGTAGTCTTTCTTTTAATGTATTTGCTCTATCATAATAGATAGTAAAACTTTTATATACATGATCTACACTAATTGCTATTTCGTTACTCTCTTTCATCTCTTTTGACTCCTTTTGGTATTTTTACATATTCCAAATTATATCATAAAAAGGACTGTTGTCAAATACTTATTCAATAGAAAAACATTAAAAAAACATAGTATCATTCACTGTTTAAATATATAATTAAAACTTTGTTATCCTATATTGAATAAATTTTGAATGTAACAAAAGAAAAATTAGAATTTCTTTCATCATTTTACGGAAAGAGTTCACGCTTGACGTGGAAGGGAGCCGTAAAATGATGTTAGAAATTCTTGATTTTCGTATGGAACCAAAAAAATTATGAAATATAGGATAACAAAGTTTTTAGTACTAAACTGTAATCATTGTGAATGATACTCTGTTGTTTCATTTATTCTTTTTCTGACTAAACTTCTTCTTTCCCAAAAGGAATAGTATTATAATACTAGGAAGTGCTAAAATTCCAATTCCTATCGCAATCTGCTTTCCTGTTACTACTCCTATTATCAAGGTTGCTTGATCTTGATCATTTTGTTCGTTATCGTCTTTAAAATTTGCCTCATTGGATAGGGATGTAATTTCTATTTCGCTTTTTTTATTTCCTACTTTACTATCTTTTACTAAAATCGTAATATCTAAATTTTTAGTATTTCCTGGAAGAATTACTTCCTCTTTTAATTGATTTGTTTTTATCTCTTGCTTTTCTTGTACCCATTCATTATTTTCTTTTTTCAGGATAAATCCTTCTGGTAATCTTCCTTTTATTTCTCCTACTTTTGCCTCTATCTCACCTAAATTTTTAATACAAATTCGATACGTAATTTCTATTTCATCTGTTTCTTCTTTTATATCTATTTTTAATAACTTATCTTTTGTTTCTTCTATGTTTCCCTTTTT
>DVNH01000038.1 GCA_018714565.1 Candidatus Merdicola faecigallinarum
TATCACAAAATTTTACATTTCACAAGAATAAAGGTAACTTAACCTTGTTGCTCTAGAAAAATCTTTCTATTTTTCCTATGCAATTAAAAAAGCGCTTAAAGAATTCCTTTAAACGCCTCTTTCTGTTATACATTTTTTATATTTCTTTTTCTAAATACAAGGAAGGTTGGAATTAACATGATAATGAAGTATATAGCACATACTAAAATTGAAAACCATAAATTCATATTTTCAAACATTGGTAGTCCTCCAAATAGATATTGGGAAAGATCCCAGTTTGGTGTTACAAATAATGTGATCCATTTTAATTTTAATTCTTGGCCAAGCATATTAATCATATTAGATCCCATATATCCTAATAAAGGAACTGCAATTGCAAGTGGTGAGTTTGTTGTTAGTGTGCTTAATGCAAAAGCAAGTGTTGTAATTAATATATAGATTGGTAGTTTACATAAGAACATAATTCCTAGATATGCTACCATATTCATGGTAATAATTTGATTGGTTTCAAAACTATATTCGATAATTGGTAACGTCATACTATCAAAACCAAATACAAATCCACCTACAATACTTTGCACTCCTATCACAAATAATGTTGCTATGAAAATCATTAAGATACTTGTAATTAATTTAGAAAGTAACATTTTATTTCTACTATATGGTCTTACTAATAAAAGTTTAATTGTTCCTTTGTTAAATTCTTCACTAATCATGACTCCTGCTACCATAACAATAATTAAGATGATAAAAATTTCATAGTTATTAAATACCTGCATTAAAATTCCTCTTGCACTTTGTGATTCTTGTGTTTTAGTATTGTTTTCGATATCATAACGATATAAGTTTGCTCTCCTTAATTCATTTTGATATTGTTGTTTTTCTTCATATGTCAAATTTTCAAGATTACTTTCATAATCTAAACATGAAGTTGCTGAATTAAGATATGATTTTATTGCCTGATTAAAGTAATTATCTCCGTATCCAAATTCAATATTTTTTTCTAGTCTCCAATTCAATGTTTGCTTTTGGATTTCTAATGTCTTAATTTGTCTTTCAATTTGACTAAGAGCCATTTTATCTACTGTATTTTCTTTACTTTGTTTTGCCAAGTCCAATTGAGCCTCTACATTTTTTAGATCTTCCTCTACAAAATATTTCCATTCTCCTCGATCTAACTTTTGTACCATCTCGTCATATTTGCTTTGTGCTTCTTTTAGCTTTTCTTCCTCTTTTTCTAAACCATATTGGTAAGTATTTTTCTCTTTTATTGCTGTTTGCAAATAAGTCTCAATTACTTCTTGTTGCCAATCATCTGATTTGTATTTATTGCTAAGAGTAATTACATCTTGTATTGTCTTTAATTCAATGTATGCTGCATTATCACTTGCAGTATTTGGATTTAATTTAGCTACCTCTTCATCGATATATTGTTTATAGTAATCTGAATAATAATTTTCGCTACTACTATTATTACTAAATTTTGTAATCAAATTAGATGCAATAATAATAACAATAATCAAAATTCCTGTAATCCATAAACTTTTTTTCTTAAAAATTTTTATAAATTCATTTTTTATTAAATTATTCAATGATATTCCCTCCTGTCTTTTTTAAGAAAGCATCTTCTAGACTCATTTCTTCTTTTCTTACACTATAAATTTTCACATTTCTCAAAACTAATTCATGAATTAATTTCGGAATATTTTCTCTTTCCATATTTACTTTAAATTGATTTGAATCTAAGATTTCAATCTTTTCTTTTATAATTGAGGAAATACTATTTGTATTTTCAACTTCTATAATATAACATTCGTTTTCAACGGATCTTTTTACTTCATCAATTTTGCTTGTTTCTACTACCACTCCGTTTTTTATAATACACACTTTATTACAGAAAGTTTCTAATTCTGCTAAATTATGGCTTGAAATAAAAACAGCCATTCCTTCTTTTTCTGCTAGTTCCTTTAATAATTCTCTTATTTCTTTTATTCCTTCTGGGTCAAGTCCATTGGTTGGTTCATCAAGGATTAACAAATTTGGTTTATGCAAAATTGCTTGTGCAATTCCTAATCTTTGTCTCATTCCCAAAGAATATTTAGAAACTTTATCGAAAATACGATTACTTAATCCTACTAATTTAATAACCTCGTCAATTCTTTCCTTTTTTACACTTGGATATAAATTTGCAACTAGTTTTAAATTTTCATATCCTGTAAGGTACATATATAAATCTGGATTTTCTACAATTGCCCCTACTTTTTCAATTGCTTTTGTAAAATTCTTTTCAATATCATACCCATTAATTTTAACAGATCCACTTGTAATACTTTGCAATCCTAAAATTAATTTTATGGTAGTTGTTTTTCCTGCTCCGTTTGGTCCGATAAACCCTAAGATATCTCCTTTATTTACTTCTACAGAAACACCTTTTAAAATCTCTTTTTTTCCAAACTTTTTATGAAGGTTATCACATTTTAAAATTAAATCACTCAATTTTTTCTTCCCCTTTCTTTTTTGTTCATGTTCATTCTACCATAGAAATTATTAATAAAAAACTACACATTTTCTTAAATTTTTATTAAGCCTTTATCTCATATTCAATTAGACTATAGCTTAAATCTCTTTTAATAGATAGCATAGATCATATTTTTTATCATATATTTATAAAGTAAGTTTCTCTAAAAAACATTTTTAAAGGAGGTAAAATTCCGCTAATGATTGTTCCATTTATTATATATAAAAAGCGTCATATCCTTATAGGAACAATAATTATTTTTATTGTTTTTTCTTTGCCTTTATGTCTTTTCTATTTTAATAAACAATCAAATCAAGCTTCAAATGGAACAATAGAAAATAATATTGAATTTATTACAGAAGAATTTCATGAAGAAGAATCTGAAAAACAATTATCTGATAATCAATCCGAAGAAAAAAAGTATATTAAATATGTTGAGTTTAATCCTACTTATGATGTCTTAAAAAAGACTTCCACTCTGGATATTAATTCTCATGTAAAACAAGAAGCGGTAACTTTTAATTGGATCGAGTTACTTTCTTATTTAGCAGCGAAATACGGAGGAGATTTTTCTCGTTTTAAACAAAAAGATTTAGATACTTTAGTTTCTTCTTTGAAAAAAGGTACTTCTATTGCAGATTTAACCAAGGACATGAAATATTATTCTTATTACTATGAAGCTTATTCTACAATTTTATCTGAATTTATTGGGGAATATGAAATTGAAGTTCCAGATGAAAACGGAAATAAAGTATTTGAAAAAAAATACGGATTTAAAGCGTTTCTCCCTATTGCCAAAAATTATAGTTTTAATCATTATCGAGATTTTGGTGCCTCTAGATCCTATGGTTATAAACGTATTCATTTGGGAAATGATTTAATGGGCAACGTTGGAACACCAATTATAGCTGTAGAATCTGGAATAGTAGAAGCTATGGGATGGAACCAATATGGTGGATGGAGAATTGGAATTCGTAGTTTTGATCAAAAACGCTACTATTATTACGCTCATCTTCGTAAAGACCATCCTTTTGCCAAAGATCTATATGAAGGAAAAATAGTAAAAGCTGGTGATGTAATTGGTTATTTAGGAATGACTGGATATAGTGTAAAAGAAAATGTAAATAATATTAATGTTCCTCACCTTCATTTTGGGCTTCAACTCATTTTTGACGAATCACAAAAGGAAGGAACAAATCAAATTTGGATTGATGTTTACGAATTAATTGAATTATTGCGAAAAAATAAATCCGAAGTATATATGGAAGATAAAGAAACAAAAGATTTTGCAAGAAAATATGAGTTTATGGAAGAAAACACTGTCGATTTTCCTATACAATAACAAAGTCGTAATAACATATTTAAATGTCACGACAAAAGGATGGAATTATGAAGATTCAATTTCATATTATGAAACTAAATTATCGTATTATCTTTGATTTTTTATTTATCGTTTTATTTCTTACAGGAATTTTTATTTATCATCATGTAGATGCTTCTAATATAGAAGAAATAAAGCTCCCCATTATTATGTATCATAGCGTTTTAAAAGATAAAAGTCAATCTGGTGATTACATTGTTACTCCTTCTCTGTTAGAAAAAGATTTGATGTATATAAAAAATAATAATTATCATACAATTGTTATGCAAGATTTAATTGATTATGTTGAAAGAGATATTCCTCTTCCTTCCAATCCAATTATAATTACCTTTGATGATGGACATTATAACCAATATGAATATGTATACCCTTTATTAGAAAAATATCAAATGAAAGCAGTCATTTCTATTGTCGGAAGTTATACCGATCAATTTAGTAAAACAAATGAAGCAAATCCCAATTATGGTTATTTAAGATGGTGTGATATAAATAAAATGATGGAAAGTGGATTTATTGAATTTCAGAATCATTCTTACCAGTTGCATGAATATTCTAATAATGGAAGAAGCGGAAGTACAAGAAAGTCTGGGGAGTCCTTAAGTCATTATAAAATGATTTTTCAAAATGATATTCAAAAATTACAAACAGATTTTGAAACCAATACCCGATACATTCCAACTACTTTCACCTATCCTTTTGGATTGGTAAGTAAACACACTACTTCTTTTCTAAAAGAACTTGGTTTTAAAGCTAGTCTTTCCTGCTCTACTGGTATAAATTATATAAAAAAAGATCCTGAAGATTTATTTCTTTTAAAAAGGAATAATAGACCTAGTAATATTTCCACAGAAGATTTTTTTCAAAAAGTCTTAAAAGAATAAAGCATAATAGAAAATCCATTCTATTATGCTTTTCTTAATATCATGCTCTTACTATTTTGTATTTCCATATTCTTTTAATCTTTTTTCAACTTCTGTTGCAGAAGCCATTGAAAGAATTTCTTCCGCTAGTTTTTTACATTCTTCAAAATTTGCTTCACATACTGATTTTCTCGCTTTTAAAATTTTACTTGGATTCATGGAAAATTCGTCCAATCCAAGACCTAATAGCAATGGGATATAATAACTATCTCCTGCTGCTTCTCCGCACATTCCGCAGAAAATTCCATTTTTATGTGCTCCATCAATTGCAAATTTAATCAATTTTATAACACCTGGATGATATTTGGTATATAATTTTGCTATTTTCTCGTTTCCTCTTTCTACTGCTGTTGTATATTGAATTAAATCATTTGTTCCAATACTAAAGAAGTCACATTCTTTTGCTAAGTGATCTGCAATTAATGCCGCTGCTGGGATTTCAATCATAATTCCTACTTTAATATCTCTTTTATAAGGAATTCCTTTTTGGTCTAGCTCGTTTTCCACATCTTTAATAATACGTTTTGCCGCACGAAGCTCATCAATAGAAGAAATCATTGGTAGCATAATTGCTAAATTTCCAAAATGACTCGCACGTAATAATGCTCTTAATTGTGTTTTAAATAAAGCTACATCATCTAAACAAATGCGAATTGCACGATATCCTAAGAAAGGATTTGCTTCTTTTTCTAAAGAAATAGATTTTATTTCTTTATCTCCGCCAACATCTAAAGTACGAATAATGACTGGTTTTCCTTGCATTTTTTCTACTACCACTTTATAGCTTTCAAATTGTTCTTCTTCTGTTGGTACCGTTTCTGAATCCATATATAAAAATTCACTACGAAATAATCCTATTCCTTCTGCTGCATTTTCTACTGCTAAATTTGCATCTTGTGGTACTCCAATATTAGCAACAAGTTCTACTCTATGCCCATCTTTTGTGATGGATTCTCTTTTTTTGAAATCATAAAGAGCTTCTTTTTCATGCATTATTTCATCTTTTAATTGTTTTAATTTACTTAGTTCTTCCTCTGTTGGATTTAAATAAACTTCTCCCTGATCTCCATCAACATAAATTCCAATAAAATCTCCATCTCTAAGAATTTGAGTTGCATTTTCAATTCCTATAATAGATGGAATTTCATGAGTTCTTGCCATAATGGATACATGCGAATTTTTACCACCAATTTCTGTGATAATACCTGCTATATTTTTTAAATCTAATTTTGCAGTATCCGATGTTGTTAATTCTCTTGCTACCATAATCGTATTTTCTGGTAAATGACTAAGATTAACAGATTCTTTTTTTACAATTTTGGCAATGATTCGATTTTTCATGTCTTCAATATCAGCAGATCTTTCTGCCATATAACTATCATCCATCGCTTTAAACATTTGGATAATTGTATTAAACCCAACTTTAGTAGCATATCCAGCATTATATCCTTCATTTTGAATCATGTTTTGTGTTTCCATAATTAATGTTGGATCTTGTAGGATCGCTAAATATGCTTCCATAATATCTTTTTCAGTTCCACTTGATTTTTCAGCAATTTGCTTTGTTTCTTCTACTACTTGCTCAAAAGTAGTTTGGAAAAATTTAAGCTCTGCTTGTCTATCATCAACTTTAAATTCCTCTACTTTAAGCTCTTCTTTTTTTAACAACACTACATTGCCAAAATTAATCCCATTTGATACACCTTTACCTTTTATCATATCTTTTCTCCTATGTATTTCTTGATATTTGTCTTATCCATTCATTTTATATTAAATTTTTTTTCATTTTTATTCTTTACTTCTACATTTTCTTATACTTTGTATTTTGTTTCTATTTCGCAATTTTATACTTATAAATTTTTACTTTTCTTCACCGAATTTATTTTCAAAAGCTGATACAATTTCAGATAAAGCTTGTTCCTCTCCTTCTCCCTCACAAACAATTTCTATTTCTGCTTTTGTTTTAATCCCTGCTGCCATAATCATAAGTGGAGATTTTGCATCTACTACTTTATCATTTACTTTTAATGAAATTTTACACTCCTTGTATTTTGTTGCAATTTTAACAAGTTCTGTTGCAGGTCTTGCATGTAATCCTGTTTCATTTTCTAACATAACTTTTTGACTTTTTGCCATTTTTATTCATTCCTTTCTTTTTTAGATACCCAATGACAGTTTCTATCATTGGGTATCTTTATCCTTATTTATTTTTCACATCTACTTTAATCGTTTTTCTTTTAATTAATTTTCTTTTTATGCTTTAGCTTTTACATTCTTTTTCTTATCTGAATTTTCCCATACATTCTTCTTCCATGCTGCCATAATAAGTGCTGCTACAACAGATCCTACTACAATAGATACTAAATATAATGCTGCATTTCCTACTACTGGTAATACGAAGATTCCACCATGTGGTGCCATTAAAGTACATCCGAACAACATAGACATTGCTCCAGAAACAGCAGATCCTATAATACAAGATACTAATACACGAAGTGGATCAGCAGATGCAAAAGGTATTGCTCCTTCTGTGATAAAAGAAAATCCCATAACATAATTTAATAATGCTGATTGTCTATCTTTTTTTGGTAATTTTTTAGGGAAGAATGTTGCAAGAATTGCAATTGCAAGAGGTGCTACCATACCACCTGCCATAACTGCCGCCATAATTTCATATTGTCCTTCTGCTAGCATTCCTGTTCCAAAAGTATATGCTGCTTTATTAAATGGTCCTCCTAAGTCAACAGACATCATTCCCCCAAGAATAGCTCCTAATAAAATCTTATTTGCTCCACTCATAGAAGATAAGAAATTATTTAAACCTGTATTAATTGTTGCTACAAATGGATTAATAAATACCATTATTAAACCAATTAATAAAATTCCTCCTACTGGATATATCAAAATTGGTTTTATTCCTTCCAAACTCTTTGGCAAGAAACGAAATAGTCTTCTTAAAAGTAATACAACAAATCCACCAATAAATCCAGCTAGTAGTGCTCCAATAAATCCAGAACTTACTAAAACTTCGTCTGAATTTGTTAGAGAAGAAAATGTTGTTCCTGCTTTTGCAATTGCTCCTCCAACAAAACCAACTGCTAATCCCGGCCTATCTGCAATACTCATAGCAATATACCCTGCTAGGATGCATAACATAAAATCAAATGCAAATCCTCCAATTGTCTTAAAGAATGCTGCAATTGGTGTATTCATTCCGAAATTTGCTGGGTTAATAGAATAATCATCTAATAAGAAAGATATTGCAATTAAAATTCCTCCACCAACAACAAATGGTAACATATGAGTAACACCACTCATTAAATGTTTATATACCCTACTTCCTAATCCATCTTTACCATTTTCCTCTACTTCCTGATTTCCAGTATGATGATATATTGGTGTTTTTTCTGGATCTAAGGCTGCTTTAATTAATTCTTCTGGTTTATGAATTCCATCGGCAACTTTTGCTCTTACTACTCTTTTTCCATCAAATCTTGATAAATCCACGTTCACATCAGCTGCAATGATGATTGCTTTTGCTCTTCTTATTTCTTCTTTCGTTAAACGATTTTTTACACCTGATTGTCCTTGTGTTTCTATTTTAACAAGATGTCCTAATTCTTTTCCTTTATTTTCTAAGCTTTCTGCTGCCATATACGTATGAGCAATTCCTGTAGGACATGCTGTAATTCCTAAAATTTCGTAGCCACTTTCTGTTTCTTCTTTTACTTCATTTGCAAATTTTTCTTTTTCTGCTTTATCGATTAAACGAAGAAATTCTTCTTTTGTTTTTGCCTGTACTAATTTGTTCTTAAAATCCAAATCCATTAATAAAGTAGATAATCTACTTAATACGTCTAAATGTACATTATCCTTTGTATTTGGAGCAGCAATTAAGAAAATCAAATTAACCGGCTTTCCATCTAAAGAATCAAATTCAACTCCATTTGGAACGACTGCTGCTGCTAGACCTGGTCTTTTTACACAATCTGATTTTCCATGTGGTATTGCAATTCCTTCTCCAACTCCTGTTGTTCCTTCTTTTTCTCTTTCGAATACTAATCTTTCATATTCTTTTTTGTCTGAAATGTTTCCTGTTTTGTCCATTAAGTCTACCATTTTTTGAATAATTTCGTTTTTACTCCCTGCACTTACATTTAATTCTACTGCATCTCTTGATAGTAAATCTGTAATACGCATTTTAAAACTCCTCCTTTGTTTCTATTTCTTTTAATAATTTAAGAACTTCTTCTTTTGTAGCTAAAAACTGTGAAAAAGTACTTGCTGATCCTGCTGCTACTCCTGTTTTGAAAGCAATTTTATAGCTACGATCATTTTGTATATATCCAGCCAAAAATCCTGCTACCATAGAATCTCCAGCTCCTACTGTATGAACAATATTACCTTTTGGCGCCTCACAAAAATAATCTTTTCCGAATTCATCAATAAGGAAAGCTCCCTTTCCTCCCATCGAAATTAATACATTTCTAGCACCTTTTTCTTGCAATCTTTTAGCATATTGTATGATTTCTTCTTTTGACCTTATTGTCGTTCCAAATATTTCTCCTAATTCATCCAAATTTGGTTTAATCAAAAATGGATGATACGGCAATACTTTTACTAATAACTCTCCTGTTGCATCTACTACAACTTTTATATTTTTATTTTCAATTCTTTTACAAATTTGTTCGTATGCATCGTTCTTTATTACTTTTGGAATACTTCCTGAAAGTACTAGTACATCCTCTTCTTTTAGTTGATCGATTTGCCCAAATAATTTTTCTACATCTTTTGGTAATATATTAGGACCATTCCCATTAACAGCGGTTTCTTTTTCTGAAGTAATTTTTACATTAATTCTAGAAAACCCTTCTTGCACATGAATAAAGTCTGTTTTTACACCATACTCTTGTACTAGTTTTTCAATTTCTTGTCCTGTGAAATCTGCCACAAATCCTAATGCTACATTATCTAGTCCTAATTGTTTCAACACAATAGACACATTAATTCCTTTTCCTCCGGGCAAAATCATTTCCGTCTTTGTTCGATTAATTTCATCTTTCTGAAAGTTGTCCACTTTTACAATATAATCTAATGCTGGATTAAATGTAACGGTATAAATCATATCTCTTCCTCTCGTTTCTTTAGTAAGTTTATACGAATATATATAGTATTCACATTTTTATAAAAATTATGTTTTATTTTTAGGAAACACTTTTCAATAATACTTCTATTTTATACTTATTAATATTTTAAATTTTCCTTTCTCATTTTATTATAAAATTTTACCATTTGCAATTATTTTTGCTTTTTCTTATTTGACATTTTTATTACAAACCTTAAAACTACATAACATAAAATAAAATGCAGAAGAATTGTAATATACTTCCTAATAAAATAAATAAATGAAAAATAGAATGTATATATTTATGTTTTCTTCCTACTCCATATAAAATAGCGCCAATGGAATATGTGATTCCTCCTGCTAATAGAAGAATGAATCCTGGTATTCCTAATATTTCTGGCAATATATTTACTTTAAAAATAATGCACCATCCCATTACTAAATAGCATATCATGGAAAACACTTTATACTTTTTTATATCAATTGCATTTAATGTAATTCCTAAAATAGCCATTGCCCAAATTACACCAAATATAATCCAACCTGTTGCAGTATCATATTCTCTTATATTGCATAAAGCAAATGGTGTATAGGATCCTGCAATCAATAAATAAATCGTGCAATGATCTAATACTTGAAATACTTTTTTAGAAGTTCTTTTTGGATTTAAGCCATGATAAATACTAGACATCGTATATAGCAGAATCATGGTTACTCCGTAAATTGTTCCACTTACAACTCCATAGACGTTATGACGAATTGCGGCAAATACAATGCATAATACTAACGCTACTACCCCAAAAGCAGCTCCTACAATATGAGTTGTCATGTTAAAAATTTCTTCCCCTTTTGTATAAGTAGGTAAAATTCTATCTTTTAACTTTGTTCTTTTCATGTTAACTCCTAACTTTTTATTTTAACTCTCAATATATTCTGTTAAATCCTTCATTAAACGATTTACATCATCAATTCCTTCTTGATATAAATTTTGTAATTTCTCTGTATCTTTTTCTAGTCTTGCCACTTTTACTTCTTTTTGAGGTCTAATTACAAATATTTTCTTTTCCGTTTCTAATTGTTTAATCTTTTCTTGCAAATCATTATACCTTTCTGGCATTGTATTTAGTTTTTGAATTAATTCTGGATATTTATGGTATGCCAATTGGTATAATTTTTTCATTTTACTTGAGGTCATTTTCTTTTTATAACCTTCGTTCCTTGTTAATACAACGATTACTTTTTGATAGCCTTGTTCTAATGCCCATAAAACAGGAATACTGGTTGTTACTGCTCCATCTAAATAATGTTCTTTTTCGATTTCAACCATTGCCGATTTTGGATATATCTCCAAATAAATAATCATAGCCTATGATTCCTTTATTTTTTAAAATTGCCTTTCTTCCAATATATTTTGGATTATTACAATATTCTAAATTAATTCTAGCAGATCTCCCTTTTTGCTTTGAGATATAATTCATTCCGTTTAATGCTCCTGCTGAAACCCCTACAACACATTCAAATTCCATATTATGCTCTAAGAAAGTATCTAGTACACCGGACGTATACATTCCTCTTAGTGCTCCTCCTTCTAAAACTAATGCAGCTTTTATCATATTTTTCATTTTCAATATTTTTAATATTGAATCTCCTTTCTTATATTATTTCCATATTTTATCATATTTTTCTTAATTTCATATAAAATTTTAAATTTTTGATTTGTACTTTTATACTATAATTCATTATCAATATAAACATCATTAGGAATATATAACATTGGGAAAATATATGCAAGTCCTATTGTTTTCATTTTATTTCCTCCGTATTTACTTTTCTTCATTCATTATACTATGAAAACAAATCTAACTCAATTAAAATAGAATCAAAAATCTTTCTGTTATATATACCCATTACAAAAAGGCAAGAAATTCTTGCCTTTTTGATCCTATCTATTCAATTATAAAATCAGATTAAAGTAGTCTATTTTTTTAATTAAACGATTGCCTTTTTACTATATATTTTCCTTTTAATTGCAATTAGTATATAACTAATAACAGCTAAAATTCCTACTATTATAAATTGCATATTCTCTAAAGTTGATATTTTTAATAAATTTCTAAATAATACCACTGCAACATAGAATCCCACTAGCGTTGTGACAAATAAAAATATATGTGGTTTTGTATATGGCTTACAAACTTCTTGAACAGCTAAGATACTCACAAAGCCTATTAATAAATACATCATTGTTGTCGAAACTTCTTGTGGTATTTCCATAATATTTCCTACTATTGTTAAACAGATAATATTAAACATAATGACAAGTGCGAACGGTAAAGCATTAATTAAAGCTCTTTTTAGGAAAGAATAGTTAACTACTTTTTCATTCTTTTCGAAGGTAATAAAGAATGATGTATATGCTTCAATTGCCAAATCAATCAATGTTATTTGAATTGGTATAAATGGAAATCCTGTATTCGTTAAAATGCAAAATAGTGATAATAAAACAGAATATATTGTCTTTATAAAAAATATTCTTGCCACTTTTGTTATATTATTAACAACTCTTCTACCTTCCATTAATACATCTTTTAATACACTAAAATCGGAATTAAGAAGCACAATTTGAGAAACTTGTTTTGCTGCATCACTTGCATTTGGAAGAGTGATGCTACAATCAGATTCTCTTAACGCAATAACATCATTTACTCCATCTCCAGTCATTGCTACTTTATGTTTTTTAGCTTGCAAAGCTTTTACTATAATACTTTTTTGATGTGGTAATACTCTTGCAAAAATACTATATTTATCAACCAAATCAACAATTTCCGCATCTGTATTGATTGTAGATAAATCAATATAAGATTCATAATCCTCAAGTCCTGCTTTTTTTGCTATATTAGAAACAGTAAGTGGGTTATCTCCAGATATTACTTTTACATCAATCCCTTGTTGTTTAAAATATCCTAACATTTCTTTTGCATTTTTCCTTAAAGGATCTTCTAACACAAGCATTGCAATAATTTTTAATTCTGGTAACTCTTCATTTTTTATCACTTCTGTTGTATAAGCAATTCCTAATACTCTTTTTCCATTCTTTTGCAAAGACTCAATTTCTTCCGGCATTTCCATTCTACTCTTCTGAAATAATTTCTCAGGAGCTCCAAGTACAATTGTTCCCTCTTCTTTAAATGAAATTGAACTCCACTTTCTTTCTGATGAAAAAGCTACTCTACTTACCTTTTCAAAATTATTATCTCCTCTAAAATATTTCTTCAAAGCTTTAAAAGTTTCATTGTTATCTTCCATTCCATTTACAAAGGCTGTCATCATTTCAGAAAAAGATTTTGGAAGCAATTTTTCTTCATACATTTTTACTTCCGAAACTTTCATTTTTCCTTTTGTTATTGTTCCCGTCTTATCCAAACATATAGTATCAATATGAGCTAAAGATTCTATACTGTATGCCTCCTGAACAAGAACCATTCTTTTTGCTAACTTAATAACACCTGATTCTAACGCAATTGTAATTAATAACACTAACCCTTTTGGCAACATTCCTAGCAATGCTGCCGACGTTGCAATTACTGATTGTTCTAATACATTTCCTCTAAAGAAATAGGCTTGTATGAATAAAATAATACCTACTGGTATGATTACAAAGCTTGTGAATTTAGTAACCTTTTTCATAGAATTGATTAATTCTGAATCATTTTCTTTATATTTTTTAGTTGCACTTATAATTTGATTTGCAAAATTATCTTCTCCTACTTTCTCAACTTTTGCATAACATTTTCCACTTGCTATATAACTTCCTGACAATAATTTATCATTTTCTTTTTTTAATATTAAATCGGATTCTCCTGTTAATAAAGCTTCGTTTACTTCAACAGTTCCTTTTATTACATAAGAATCTGATGGTATTTGATCCCCTTGTGCTAAAAGTATAACATCATCTAAAACTATTTTCTCTGCTTCTATTTTTTGTTCTTTTCCATCTCTAATTACAGTTGCTTTTGACGCACTTAAGATGGATAGTCTTTTAACCATATTTTTTCCATGAATTTCTTGTACAATTCCAATAATTACATTGATTGCAATGATAAAAAAGAAAAAAGTATTTGTATAAGCTTTAACACATACAAGTGCAATTGCGATAATAAGATTATACAAATTAAATAATGTAAATACATTATCAAATATGATTCTCCAATTGGATTTTAAATTATCTTTTTTAGTTACATTAACTTTTCCATCATTTATTCTCTCTTGTACCTCTTCGCTTGATAAGCCATTTATTTTTTCTTTCATTATTCCCTCCGTAAAATACTACTCTAAAATCTATTTTGCTTTATTGCTTTATTTTTTATTTTAATCATATATCATATATCATAAAAACCAATAGTAATCAATAAAATAATTCATATTTTTTAAAATTTCAATTGATGAAACCTTCTCAATTACACAAATATAAATAACTTAATTTTTTTTTAAAAATTTTTCCTACATAATAAATAAAAAGTAGCAAACTGCTACTTTTTATTTATTATCCCAGTATTTTTCCAACCTTTTCTAACTCTTCTCTTATTTTTATATGTTGAGGACAAACCTGCTCACATTTTCCACACTTAATACATTCTAACGCTGATTTAAAGCCATGTTCTTCAACTAGCCATGTTTTTTGACTTTTAGCAGCAGTTTCATTTCTATATAAAGTTAAGAAATTCATTGCTGTAAAGGAACCTGAAATTCCAATTTTCATTGGACATACTTTAGCACAATAATTACATGTAGTACATGGAACTAAAGGAATTGTCTTTAATACTTTTTGTGCTTCATCAATTACCTTTTTATCTTCTTCAGAAAGTCCTTTAAAATCTTTCATGTAAGAAATATTATCATCCATTTGTTCGATATTACTCATTCCTGATAAAACAGTAATGACTCCATCTAAGTTTGCAGCAAATTTTATTGCCCAAGATGCAAATGATGCATCTTTATTTGCTTTTTTAAATACTTCTTGTACAGGTTCTGGAGGATTTGCAAGCATACCACCTTTTACTGGCTCCATAATAATAACTGACTTTCCATATTTTCTTGCTACTTCATAGCACTCTTTTGATTTAATTGCTGGATTTTCCCAGTCCGCATAATTAATTTGAAGTTGAACAAACTCCATTTCAGGATGTTTTTTCAAAATTTCTTCTAATTCTTCTGGAGTTGAATGGAATGAAAAACCGATATGTTTTACTTTTCCTTCCTTTTTCTTTTCTTGAATCCAGTTCCACATATCAAAATCATCAAATACTTTTGTTCTTCCTTCTCCTAAATTATGTAATAAATAAAAATCAAAATATCCTGCTCCTGTTTGTTTTAGAGATGTTTCAAATTGTGCAACAGCTTCTTCTCTTGTTTTACAATTTACCCATGCAGCATTTTTAGTTGCAAGCTGAAATTTTTCTCTTGGATATCTTTCTACTAATGCTTCTCTTATAGCATCTTCACTTCCTGCATATGCCCAAGCAGTATCAAAATAAGTAAACCCTGCTTCTAAAAAATGATCTACCATTACTTTTGTTTGGTCTATATCTATTTTTCCATCTTTTTGTGGTAATCTCATTAGACCAAAACCTAATTTTTTAATTTCTTTCCCTAAATATGACATCTCATTTTCTTCCTTTCTAAACAAAGATCGTCTCTTTCTTTTCTATTTAACGAATTTAGGTGCAACACTTTCTATCTCTTGTAACTCAAATCTATATTTTTGTTTTACACTAGGATATTTTTCACGATCCACTTCACTTGCAAACATTTCTAAAGGTCTAATCCATAAGCTACAATCACCATATAATCTTCTATAAACTACATATTTTTCTTTTGTCTCTGAATGTGTTGCAATATCTTCTACTAAATATAGATCTCCTTTAAAATGTTTATAAATTCCTTTTACTTTAATCTCTTGCATATTTTATTCCCTCCAATTTATATATAACTACAAGCAATCCACTTGCTCATATAATTATATTATTAATTTTATTTAACCACAAGATTTCTTATTAAATATCCCTATTTCTATTAGATTTTTTTAATCTGCTAACTTATTATACGCTTCATCATTAACTGGCTCACACCATTCATTCGAAGTATTTTCTCCTGGAACCTCTACTGCCAAATGACTAAACCAAGAATTTGCAGTCGCACCATGCCAATGTTTCACGTTTGCAGGTATTGTTACAACATCACCTGGCACTAATCTTTGTGCCTCTTTTCCTTCTTCTTGATACCATCCTTCTCCATCAACACAAATTAGAATTTGTCCTCCTCCTTTTGAACTATGGTGAATATGCCAATTATTTCTACATTTTGGTTCAAAAGTAACATTTGCAATGAATACATTTGTTTCTTTTGGATTTGTAAGCGGTTTTAAGTATGAATTTCCAGTAAAATACTGAGAAAAAGCTGTATTAGGTTCTCCTAATCCAAAGAAACCTCCATGTGATTTCTTCTCTTCTTCATCATTTGCATATACCTCTTTTGCCATATTAAATGCTGCCCAAGCATTTGGCCATCCAGCATAAAATGCAATATGCGTTAAAATTTCCGCCATCTCTTCTTTTGTTACCCCGTTCTTTTTCGCACTCATCAAATGAAATTTTAAAGAATTATCTGTTATCCCTTTTCCTATTAATGCTGAAATTGTAACAATTGATCTATTTTTTAAAGATAACTTATCTTCTCTAGACCATACCTCTCCAAATAATACATCATCATTTAGTTCAGCAAATTTAGGCGCAAATTCTCCCAAAGAATCATGTCCTGCTGTTTGTTTTACCATAATTATCTCCACCTTTCTTTTATCATTATGTTATAGCACTTAAAGTCAACTCCAAGTCAATATCTATTTGTACCTTTTTGATGTTTTTTATTTCTTTTTTCATTTATAATCTAATAATTTCTAAATCGTCTGGTACATATATATTTCCGCTAAAATACTTCTTTGCTTCTTCTGTATATAATCTTTTTCTATTTTTTAAATCATTATCATTTGAATGATATAATAATAAATTCTTTACGTTCAAACTTTCTGCTATTTCTGAAGCTGTTTTTACAGTTGAGTGCATTTTTTCATATGGTTTATATTCTTCTGCTTCTGAATCTAAGCACATAGCTTCATGTAAGAACCAATCTGCATCTTTCACTTCATCTCTCAATTCTTCACTAAATGTTTCATCTCCTAAAAATACAAATGTTTTTCCATTTTCCAATGTTGTTTTAAATCCGAATTGTCTTACTTTTTTTGCTTGAACATCTAAAAATTTAATAGAATAATTCAATATTTTTCTTTCTTCTTTATCTTCTACAATATGAAAGATAATTCTATTATCAATTAAATCAGTAAATTTAGCTGGTAATACTTCAAACATTATTTTTCTAATTGTACTTTCTAACTCTTTATGCATATACACGTTCAAATTTCCTTCATAATTATTACTGCTAAAAAGTTTTTGAGAATATCTCATGATCCAGAACATTCCTAATATATGATCTGTGTGTTTATGAGATAAAATGATATGATGTATTTTTCTAAAATCAATATTGGCATCCCTTAATTGTTTTATAATTTGTAGCCCACCACCTGTATCTACTAATATATGTTCCCCTTCATTATTTTCTAATGTAAAACAAGTATTATAACAATCTAATGTCATCGCATGACCTGTTCCTAATATATTTAATTTTTCCATATTTATTTCCTTTCTTTTTTACTTTACCTTTTTATTTTTTTATCTTTTAAATGTTTTTTTATTGTATCAATCACTTCCTTATGTACTTTTCCATTACTAATTACTGCACCATTTATACTTTCATCATATCTTTGTTCATTTCCAAATAAATCTGTAACAGCTCCACCTGCTTCTTCCACAATAACTTTAACCGCTGCAATGTCACAATTTTTATGTTTTGTCCCCGGAAATATCGCTAAACTAAAATCTCCAGATCCAACGCACATGCAAGCTCTTATGATACTTCCTAAACTAATAAAATATGTCTTATCTCCTAACTCTTGCAATATGTTAGCTAAATTATAATCTGCTCCAACCCACAAATCATAATGGCATACTGTCTTCATATCATTTAGTTCATAATCATTTACTGTTATTGTTTCTCCATTTTTATATGCGCCTTCTCCTTTTATTGCAGTATATAAACTATTTGTAAATGGATCAAAAACCACTCCAAGTTTTGCTTCTCCTTTTACTACCAATGCAAGAGAAAATACTGCAACTGGAATGTGTCTTGCATACATTGCAGTTCCATCTACTGGATCACATACCCATATATAATCGCTTTTTCCAAATTGTTCTTCTTCTCCATCTACTGAATGAGTGGGATATTTTTCTTTAACCTGCTGAATTAGATATGTATTTATTTCTGTATCTGCCAGAGTAACAATTGTCTTATCTCCCTTATAGCTTGCACCATTATTCTGCTTGAAATATTTAAGCATTACTTCTCCAGCATATTTTGCAATATCTTTTGCAAATTCCAAATATTCTTGTAACATATTATTATCCATACCAAACTCCTTATTTTTTTATAATTATATATTATTTCATAAAAAAATAATAGCAAACAAATAAGAAAAGTGGCTTCGCCACATGTACAGATTGCTTTGCAATCGCACAGACTAATGTAACTTAACCTTGTTACTCCAGAAATTTCTGACGAAATTTCCTACGTAATAAAAAAATAACAGATAATTTCTTATCTGCTATTTCATGGCTGGGCTGGCTAGATTCGAACTAGCGCATGCCAGAGTCAAAGTCTGGTGCCTTACCGCTTGGCTACAGCCCAATATGATATTTAAATGGGGTGGAAGATGGGACTCGAACCCACGGCCTCCAGTGCCACAAACTGGCGCTCTAACCAACTGCGCTACATCCACCATTACAGATGCTCACTATGTGAACACAAGTAATATTTTAAACTATCCTACTAATATTGTCAAGTCAATTTTAGTATTTTTTCCATTTTGTTTTATATTTCTTTCTAATCCCCTACTTATTTCAAACAATATATTTTATTTCATTATTAGGAAATCCCTTTTTTAGTTCTTCTCTAAAAAAAGCTTCGCCTTCTTCTCTTATCTCTTTTTTGTAAGCATACTTTCCTCTACCTCTTCCTGTCATAATCTCTTTTTGATATAGATCTATTTTATTTGGAAAAGCTTCTTGATTAATTGCATGATGTACATAACTATAAGTCATAAAAATAATTTCGAAAAATACATCTTTTTTTACTTTTTCACTTAAATTTTCATTCATATAATCAATTAATTCTCTGTACTGTTCTTTCCAGTTTTCCACAAAAATAACAGGTGCAATCAAAATTCCAACTGTATATCCAGCGTCTTTTAACTGATTGATAGCATTTATACGTTTATCTAAAGGTGATGTTCCAATTTCTATATTTCTTATAATTTCAGATGGATTTACACTCATGCGTATAATGATTTTTCCCTTATGATCTAAGTTTAGAATAGGTTCTACCATACTAAATTTTGTTGGAAATGTTAAATATCCTTTGTTTGAATTTTCTACAAAATTATTGATTGTCCATTCTAAATTTCCCGTAATTTGATTTTCTAATATAAGATCACTATTACTACCTATTTCAAAAACCAATTCTCTTTCATCTTTGTTGGCAGTTCTTATAATATTATCTAACATTTTCTCTCTATTTACAAATAATCTTAAATAAGCACATTTATTATAATTACATACTAAATAGCAATATAAACACATAGCAATACATCCTGAAGAAGTATACGGTACTAAATAATCAGAAGTTTTATGATTTGGTACAAATTTATGCGTTTTTCTAATTCCTATAATCAAATTTTGTTTCATTTTTGGAAATTCCTTATTTTCTTTCTTACGCATTTCCTCTATATTATTATGATTTTCAATTTCCTTGCATGTAACACCTTTTTCTCGATATTGATCTAATAATCTTTTTCCTAATTCATAATTTTCCGCTTCTTTTTCGAAAAAAACTTCATTTGGAATAAACATTACATTTCTCCTTCCTTATTTTTTATTCCTAATGATTATTTTCTTCAAAAAGTAGTATTCTATCCAATTAATTGATATTGCTCTTTCAATTTTCCTTATGGATTCGTTGTAAAACTTTTCTTAAAGTAACATATCTGTAAGTTGCTTTAAGTTCATCTCTTGACAATAATTGAAATACTTTTTTTGTTCCCTTTAATTCAAAAATACAATAAAAATATGGCTTTTGTAAAGAAACTTCTATTTGCTTTACGATATTGCCATAACTTTTACCTGTTTCTTGAAAATAACTTCCATCTGATTTGATACAAGTAACAACACATTGATAAAAAGCTTCTCTATTTTGGCTGTTTCCTAATTTCTTCAATAGTTTATTAATACACTCGTATGGTGGCAAACTAGGATCTTTTTTTCTTTCTTCATCTGCATATCTAGCTGTATAAATTCCTGGCTCTCCTTTTAAGGCATCCACAAATAAACCGGTATCATCTGCAATTATCGGATATTTGATCCCTTGTTCTAAGCAATATTTATGAACTGCTTTTGCTTTTATCAAGGAATTCTCTTGTAATGTCTTTCCTGTTTCTTCTATTTCTCCTATATTCCAACCAATATCTTTCATTGTTAAAATTTCCAAATTTAAGTTATCTTCTTCTATAATATCGATTAGATCTTGAATTTTTCGTCTGCTAGTTGTTGCAAATATTACTTTCATATAGTACCTCTATTCAACCTATATTATATTGAGTATTTTATGGCTTTTATTTTCTAATATGTTTTTCTTTCATTTTATCATACATTAAATAGGAATAACCTTTTAAATTTCTTTTTGTTATATCCAAATTTAATTCTTTTATAAAATTTAGTAATAATTGATTTGCTTCGTTTATAGGAATATTTTTATCATATACCTCTATTTCTATAAAATATCCTAGATCTTTAACTTTATCTAAAGATATTTCAAATAGATTTTTGTATATAAAGCTATCTCTTTCTTTTATTAAATCACAAATTTTATTTACCCTTATTCCTTTTAGAATATTAATTATTTCTTCTAAATTAGATACTTCTGTTTCATTTTCTACAATATGTATATCTTCCTCATTATCTCCCATATATATTTTTTTATAGCATAATATATATTTATCTTTCTGGATCCTTATTCTAATACATTCATCATCAATATCTCCTCCAAAAAATTTAGGTTCTTCTGGTGAAAAATAAATATCATGTTGATTTTTACTTGTATATTTATCACTTGTACTTTTGAAATATTTAAATAATTCTTTGTATTGCTCTTCTTCTATTTCTAACTTAATTTCAATCTCTATGCTTTTACTATTTTTTCTTTTAATTAGTCGTTCTCCTTGTAAAAGCTCGTTTATTGTAATCCCTAAACTTTCTGATATATCTGTAAACAAAGATAGATCTGGCATGTATTTTCCCGTTTCCCAGCGTGATATTGTTTTGCTAGTAACTCCTAATTTTTCTGCAAGTTCCGACTGTTTTAGCCCTTTTTCTTTTCTTAATTCACCAATGAATTTTCCTATTTTATCTTGTTCCATATTTTCACTTCCTTTGCTTTATTGTATCTTATGTTTTTTTAATCGTAAACCCCACCAATAGCGATTACAAGTTAAAATTGGACGATATACTTCAAAATATGTTATATCCATAAAGTTTTAATCACGTAATAAATTTACAAAAAAAATAAAAAAAGACACAAAATGGTTATTTTTGTGTCTTAACAATGTGAATTTAATATTACTATTGTAATCTGTCGTTTTATTTACACCAATCTTTTTTAACAACAATGGATGACTTAGAGTATAAATAAGTTTCTATTTCTCCTAATTTATGTTTGTCTGATGAAGTTAAATATTTATAAAAAATAAAGTTATAACTATATGCATCATCTTTATCAGTCACTAAATTTGCAACAACTGTAATTTTGTTATATCTTTCTCCATATTCATTTTTTAAATTTTCTTCAAAATTAACCTCTTTATAGGTAATATCCCCATTTAAAATATTCGAAATTTCTTTTTCTATTTTTTCATAATCTTCTTTTGTTAATTTATTTTCGGTGTAATTATCATCTCTTACTTTTATATCACTATTTGGCTGAACTATTTCAACTTTGTTTAATTCGCCAAACGTATTAGTTGTAAAATTACTCCATATTATTCCAAGTATAATACATGGTAATAAAAAAAGTAATACTCCAAGCAAAGACCTGATTATAAGCTTTCTTTTGCTAATATTTGCATCTCTTGCAATTGCATCTATAGTTTCTTTTCTTGCTTTTCTTGTATTTTTTAAAAACATCACAATTGGTATACATATTAATATTCCATACATTATTGTTATACATACAAATATCCATGAATCATTAATTAATCCAAATAATAATAATGAAACTATTGTAACGATGTACATTAATATATTTAAAACCATATTTAATTTATTATTTTTCCTTTTTATTATTTCATCATTAATATTCAATTCTTGATTTACTAATATTAAATTTGAAATACTTCCTGTGGCATTTGATGTTACAACAATTGTTAATATTATTCCATAAGCTCTAGCTAGTTTTATTTCTTTTCTATTTATAAAATTTATAATTGTTTTTATAATATAACTAATAAAAAGTATGATAGGCCATATTACAAAACCTAAGCCTATTAAATTGCCTTCAAGTTGGATATTTAAACATTTTTCGATCACAAATGCAAATAATAAATAAGAGCCTATCCATCCTCCCAAAATTCCTAAGATCTTTTTTAGTATTAACATTTAATTTTCCATCCTCTAACTAAAAATTATTTTTATCACTTTATGATTTTTAATCTAAAATATAAATTACTATTTATTTTTCGATATACTTTATCTCTATGTTTTAATCAAACTGAACTTGCCAATTTTTATCATTTATTGCTTTAAAGCACATCTCAATCTGTTCTTTATTGTTTTTTTCTTCTGCTAATATAGGTAAATTATCCATTGAAAAATATTTTATTTCTGTTGTTTCTACATTTTTTTCAAAATGCCCTCCTATGACATCACATAAAACAAATATTTTACATACACCATAAGCATATCTTGGCTTGTTATGTTTATTTCTATCTTGAATAGCAATTATCTTTTTTGCCAACACATTCAATCCTGTCTCTTCTTTTACTTCTTTAATTGTATTCGATTTAACAGATTCTAAAACATCAACCCAACCTCCTGGCAATGACCAAGTACCATTATTTTCGTGAACTAATAAAATCTTATTATCCTTGAAGATTACAGCTCTTGTATCTAATTTAGGTGTTTGATATCCTGTTTTATTACAAAATAATTCCTTTACTTTTTCAACGGAAAAATTGGTTTTCATACTTAACATCTCTGCTGATATATCTCGCAATCTTTCATACCTTTCTATATCATATATATTATTGCTATATGTTAAACCATTTTGTGCTAAGCTTTGTATTTCTATCACTAACTTTAACCATTGCTCCATAAATTACCTACTTTCTAATATATATTCATATATTTCTTTCCAACTGT
This sequence comes from Candidatus Merdicola faecigallinarum, assembly GCA_018714565.1. Taxonomy (GTDB): domain Bacteria; phylum Bacillota; class Clostridia; order TANB77; family CAG-508; genus Merdicola; species Merdicola faecigallinarum. The sequence continues at coordinate 23,576 of DVNH01000038.1, forward strand.
TAACTCTATTAAGATCGGTATTAAGGTTCTTATTTCTTTTACTATTGAATAATAATGTCTTTATTCCCATATCACTAACTTTTTTACAATTTTCTATTGAATCGTCAATAAATAAATCAATTTGTTCATTTACACATATTTTAGCCTTATCAAATGTGCAAATTAATTTATCACAGCAGATATTATTTTTATTCAACTGTTTCATAGTAGTTTTATATGCGTCTGTATACAGATTATTATCTCTTGCACTAATTACAAATATAGAATTCCCCATATCTTTTATCTTTTTTATGTATTTAGAAGCATCTGATTTAACTGGTGTATTAGGTATTACTTTATCATAATACTTTTTTGCAAATTCAATTTCATTTATTTTCCATTTTTCTGGTAAATTGCAATAAGAAATATTACTATCGATTAAACAATTTATATCGGCATTAAATAATCAAATGTATCTACAATGGTATCATCTATATCTATTCCTATATTCAATAATATCAACTCCATTTAAAAGTACTATTTATTTTTTCGGTTTAATTATAACATTTATCTTAATGTAACACAACTAAACTATTTTTATATTTTACTACTCTTGCAATTTCTTCTATCACAATTTTATAAAAATTTACACAAAATAAAAAAAGACACAAAATGGTTAATTTTGCGTCTTAAATGGTGGAGATGACAGACGTCAAAACTCCCAAGACTTACATACACAATTGTTTTCATAAATGAAAGTGGGCAGTTTGGTGGGCAAAAAAATAGTAATGTGTAGGAAAAACTAGTATTTATATGAACTTTTAATAAAAAGCCTCGAATTTTTTCGAAACTTTTATTATTTAAACAACTAAATTTTACTGTTTTTATAACAACTCACTAAATTGTAATTTGTTGCCCTCTTTATAATTTTGATATCCAATTATTTTATCATCAAATGTTAGAAATGTTTTATCTTTGATATTTTTCTTTTTGTCTTATAACATAATTACTAATATTTTTATCATAATCTGGATATAAATAATTTAAACATTGTGCCACTTCTTTTGATACCATTCTAAAAATTCCCATACATAATTCTAAAGATTTCCACATTTCTGTATATGACCCCATATTATATGTAGCAAGAATTTTCTTCCATAATTCAGGTGAAATATATCGTTCTAAAAATTTATAGTTTTTTCCTAGACTAAAACTATAACCTTGCTCTATTCCAACCTTCCATGAAATCATTCGCAGTAATTCCATACGCACAATATTATTTAAATGGTCGATTGCAAATAAAATTTCCTTTCGACATAATCCTTTCACTACATATGTTACAGTATTCCAAAATTCATTACAGCAATCATCAAAAGAACGTGCTGTCGGATGTTCTATATAATAATCTTCATCTGTAGGTACTGGTATATTAGTAACACGATTATCCTTATCTAATAATAATTTTACTAATTTATCCCAAGTAAAATATTCATCTAAAACTTCTAATGGCAATAATGTCAAATCTATTTTAACTCCGTCCCAAAATAACATAAGATATGAATACCCTTTTTCTTCTTTTGGAAACAATTCCATATCCTCGGGTTTTTGCATAATAAGTCTCTCTCCAAAAACATTAAGCCACTCATCACTATTAATAAAACTCTGCATGTCTGTGACAAAAAAAGTAATATCATAATCTTGAAAATCATCTGGTATAATATTAATATTTGTTCTTGAACCTTCTAAAGTAACCACCCTAATTCTATCATCTGCTTTAGCAAAATTAAGTATAGTATCATATATTTGTTTCTCTGTTCTCATTTTCATATCAACTCACTTTTAAAATTATTATTACTTATATTATAACAGAAAAAAGTAAATTTTCTATTGCCTTAGATTTACCTTAAACATAAAATTATTCTTTAAATTTAACCTTGTATCTATTTTATATTTTTTCCTTTTTGGATTTCCATCAATCCTATAAATGCTATTATTTTTAATATCATAGCTTACAGACCAAATTGTATTAGCATCCTTTCTCTATCATAATCACATCTAAACAGTACAAAAATCTTTTTGATTTCTAAATACTTATCCATATCATCAACTACTTAACAAATTGTAATTTATGATTTACTTATTACTTTTTTCTGTCAACTTTTTTGTTTACACTATTGCTAATAATATAGAAATTTGAAATATAGCTACTGATAAAATTCTTATTTTCCATTTTCAAATTTTAAT
>DVNH01000039.1 GCA_018714565.1 Candidatus Merdicola faecigallinarum
TTGTTTCTTCTTTTCTGATATATTCTTTGGATTTCCAGATTCTAACTCATAAATGTATTCTTTACTATGATCAATATCTTCAATGTATTGATCAAAATAGTAAGTATTCGTTCCTGTTGGTGTAATGAAGGATTCATAACTTACTTTTCCATCCGTACTTTTTAATGTAATCTTTGGAAGTACCTCTGGTACGGTTGATGTCCCATCAATCCACTCGATTACTACAATTTCACCACTTATATAGTGTGCTCCATTTGCTGCTTGCTTCATATCAAATCGTTTTAACTCACTACTAATGTTTCCAACATAATTCCAAATTAATTTACCATCTTGAATTTTTGTATCCAAATATTGATATTTTCCAATTGTAGTATCTACATAATTCATTTGTAGTTTTGTCTTAGAAGATGTATTATTTGGATTAATTGTTTCTATTTCAAATTGATATTCTTTTCCTACATCTACATGGTTAAGATCAATTTCAAATGAATATTCTCTATCATTCTTCTTTGAAACAGTTAAAGTATATTCTAAAGAAGCATCTGTCGATTTCATCGTAACTTTTGGATTTACTTCTAATAGACTTTCTGTTTTTCCATCCACTAATTCTACTGCTTCTACCGTTCCTTTTAATATATGTTTATCTACGATTCCGATATCTTTTGTTTTTATCTGTATATCTGCAGAATATGGGAATTGAATTTTATTTTCTTTCACAATCATTTGTTTATTTTTGAAAGTTCCTAATGTTTTATCTTTTAACATAGTGATTTGTGTCTTTTGAGATGATATATTATTTGGCTCTGTTAATTCTATTTGAAGATAATATTGTTTTGCTGTATTTAATCCTTCTATATATTTGTCAAAATAATAAGTATTTCCTCCCTTGCTCTCTACATAAGCCGCTTCTTTGGTTGATCCATCTGTTGCTACTAAATAAATTGCAGGTGTCGTTGCTGGTACCTTTGATATTCCATTTACCCATTCTACAATTACAATTTGACCTGTAATATATGGGACTTTTGCTGTATTTTCTTTTAATTCAAAGGTTTGCATTTCTGTATTTACATTACCTTGATATTGATACTGGATTTTACCATTTTTTATTTCTAATGTTAAGTTTTGGTTTATTCCTAAGTATTTATCTGGTAGTACAATTGTTGTTTTCTTGTTATTAGAAACATTTTCTGGATTAGAAGCTTCTACTTCGATTACATATTGTTTTGTAGGGTCCAGATTATCTAAATATTTGTCAAAATAATATTCGTTTCCTGCTATTTGCTTTGCAAACATTGTTTCTGAAACGGTTCCATCTGTTGATTTTATTCTGAAAACAGGAACTTGTCTTGGTACATTTGATACGCCATTGATCCATTCTACTACAATTACATTTCCTGAAATATATCCGCTTTGATTTGTAACAGAAGTAAAGTTTATATTTTTAATAGAAGTATTTAAATTTCCTTCATATGCTTCTCCATCTTTTAAAGGCTTTTGTGATAAAGTCTGTGGCATATTTTCATAAAGTGGAATAACAAATTCAAAATTACCTTGGTCTATTGAAAAAATAGATTCATACTGTCTTCTAATAGAATTTCCTTCATTTACCGCTACCATTAAATTTTGTTGATATTGGTGTTGATAATATGGTGGATTTACTACATTAAATTTTTCAAAATATACAGTATTCTGACCTTTTTTCAAATAATTATTACCAATGGTTGTAGAACCTCCCATAATGGATTTTGCTTTTGTATCCCAGCCATTTTCACAAGCTGTTTTTAATCCATTTAATATAACTTCTTCTTCTGTATTTCCACTCGCTCCAATATTAAAAAAGTTATAATATCCTATGTATTGTCCCTTATATCCATTTCCAGCTACAAGTACTCCCCCATCTCTTCCATGTTCTTGAATCATTCTAGTAACTAAATGATATGGGCTAATTTGGTTTGCTTTTGCTGCATCAATAATTGCTTGCTCCGTTCCTGCTAAAAAGGTTCCATAGGTCATTTTTTCAATTTCAAATTTACTTACATCTGATGTTGAAGTTAAATTTTGAAATTGAAATAAATTCTGACTATTTAAATAATTTCTTGGATCCATATAATATGCAATTGCTTTTTTAGAGGCACATACCCACGAACCATTATCATATCGACGACTTCCACATATATCACATAGCCATTCTCCATTATAGGAATCTGGAATTAAATTAGATGGACTTTCCCCATGTCCCGCATATTCTCCTTCAATCACATGATTCCAGTCAAGTCCTGTATATAAAACCTTTATATTCCAATTCGGATATCGATTTTGCAGTTCTAATAATTTATCTTTATAACCTGGATATTTACTCTCATCAATTTGAGAAATATCACTTAATGCTCGTCCTTCTTGAGCTGAATCTGCTCTTACATGAGTTGGATTCACTAACATATATATCACTGCCAGTACAAATCCTAATATCATTAACATTCCCTTTTGGGTACATCTTTTGTTCAAAATTCTCATGTTTTACCTCCCTAAATTTTGCATTACAAATAAAGTATATCGAATTATTCTACTTTTTTCAATCAAATATTTACTAATTCTTCTATTTTTTTCTATATATTTTTTATCATTTATAGCTATTTAAAATAGTTTCATTCCCCTACGATAGAATCTAAAAATTGATTTTTATTTTATAGACAATTCCATCATTTTCTATTGAAAGCAAATTGTATTCTTTTCTAAAATAATCTCTGTTTCATGATATTTACCCAGCGACTGATTTAAAAATTTTTCAATAAAGTCCACTATTTTTATTTTTTTATTGGAAATATTGGTTGGATCTACCGATTCGACAATTAATTCATATTCCTTACTTGTATCAATTCCTTCAATATATCGATCAAAATAATAAGTGTTTGTTCCTGTTGCTTTTACGAAAGCTTCTAGCTCTACCTTTCCATCTGTACTTCTTAGTGCTATTTTCGGTTTCATGGTTGGCACATTCGATACTCCGTTAATCCATTCCACTACTACAATTTCTCCACTAAGGTATGCTGCTCCGTTTGCTCCTTCCTCTTTTGTCAATTCTTTTAATTCTGTATTGATATTTCCCTCATATTGATCCTTTTCAAAGATCACTTTTTTATCTCTTAATATTATTTTTTTTCCTTGATATTTTCCTAAATTTTTATTTAAAAATTTCCCTGTAAAATCTACTACTTTTACTTTTTTATCAGAAATATTTGCTGGATCTACTGATTCTACAATCCATTCATATTCTTTGCTAGTATCAATTCCTTCAATATATCGATCAAAATAGTAGGTATTGGTTCCTGTTGCTTTTACAAAAGCTTCTAGCTCTACCTCTCCATCTGTACTTCTTAGTGCTATTTTCGGTTTCATGGTTGGCACATTCGATACTCCGTTAATCCATTCTACTACTACAATTTCTCCACTGAAATAGGTTGCTCCGTTTGCTCCTTCACCTTTCGTTAGTTCTTTTAATTCCGTATTTATATTTCCTTCATATTGGTTATCCTTAAAGATCAGTTTCTTGTCTCTTAATATAATTTCTTTTCCTTGGTATTTTCCTAAATTTTTATTTAAAAATCTTCCTGTAAAATCTACTACTTTTACTTTTTTATCAGAAATATTTGCTGGATCTACCGATTCGACAATCAATTCATATTCCTTACTCGTATCAATTCCTTCAATATAACGGTCAAAATAATAGGTATTCGTTCCTGTTTCTTTTACAAAAGCTTCTAATTCAATTTCTCCATCTGTGCTTCTTAATGCTATTTTCGGTCTCATTGTTGGCACATTCGATACTCCGTTAATCCATTCTACCACTACAATTTCTCCACTTAAATATGGAGCGCCATTCATTCCAGTTCCCTTAGTTAATTCTTTTAACTCTGTATTAATATTTCCCTCATATGTATCTTCTTTTTTTACTTGTTTCGTCATTACTTTAATACAAAGATTACTATCATTTCCAAGTTCTGTTAAATCTGTCCAAGTTTTTCCATCAATTGATAAAAAACTTTCTCCTTTCTCTGAATGAACACAATCAAATATAGAAGAAAAACCTCCATTGGATTTCAAATTCATTTCTAGACCTAAGGTCACATTAGTAGGATTTGTATATTTTACAGCAACTACAAATTTCTCTCCCGTTATTGTAATTGGCTCTTTTAAAGCAATAGTATTATAAGTAGATGTCAATGTATTTTCCTCTAAAGAAGCTTTTTGAAATTTTGTAATATCCATTGTATCATCCATCGGATTAATATACACTTCAATATTGCTATTAGAACTTGATGCAACCATGATTTCTTCTATTTTTTCCTCTTTTGTTACATCTCCCCTTGTATATACATTTGCTCCATATATACTTTTTGGTGCACTTGCACTAGAAAAAGGGTCATATTCTAATACATATCCATATTCATCATGTTGATATAATCTATCATAGTTAATTTCTTCTGATTCTAATATTCCAGCCATACTGGATTCTATTAAAACATCTTCATAGGAAATATATAAATATCCATTTCCAAAACTCTCCGTTCCATAAGAATTTAATACAATATATGCTCCTGGATTACTTGGTCTATGTTTTTCATTAAAATTAGTAACTGCATAATGATCATCCCAGCCTACAATTGTAATTGCATGATCTACCCTTGCATCTTTATTGTCACAATGATAGGCAGTTGCTGAAAATATATTTTCATTATTATAGTATTCTGGCACACTTCCACTTGTTACAGTAGATATTGCTCCATTTTCCATAATATATTGCTTGATACTATTTCTAAATTGTAGCACTTGCTCCTCGGTATAAATTGTACCTGCTCCGTTAGTATAAATTAAATCATTGTCTATTTTCTCTTTGTATATGCTAGGAAATAATATCGCATCATTTACTTTTTGCACTGGTGTTTTCGAAATTTCTGATAATTTAATTTTTTCTTCGCTATTTTTAAATGGCATCTCTTCTTCTAATACAGCACCTGTTCCATTTGTTAAATAGCCTAATGCAATATAATTATTTCCTCCACTTCCAACTTCTCTATAAAATCCTTTATGATTTATTCCATCCAAGAACGTTCTGGAAGTCATATAATCCATATGTCTTTCTGAAAAATTTTGTGTTACATTCTGATTTCTGAGTGCAATATTAGATTCTAATACACTTGTCATCGCAAAAGCCCAACATTCTCCTGTTGACATCTGATTCTTAACTGGTACTGTAATTCGATCCTTTAAATTAAAGTAACTTGGTAAACTGGAAGCTGACTTTGTCATAATATTTCTAGAATCGGATAAATTCATTTCTATTGGAAAAATTGTTGGCATAATTGTACTTTTTTTCTCTTCATCGGATAATGTTTGCCATTTTTGATATTGCTCTGTATAATTTTTGGGACTCACAGCCGAGAATTCCGCTCCTAGTACCTGACTAGATATTGTAATGATGATCAAAAATATAACACTATTTAAAATTTTTCTTATTTTTTTATTTTTCATATTTATTTTCCTCTCTACTTAACACTTTATCTTATAGCGAGTTTTCCTTATCTTTTAGTAAATTATTTTATTTCAGATTATTTACTTCTTCTGAATCTTCTTCTTTTAAATTATTTTTTAAATGATTCGTCTCTAAGTTTTCGGTTTCTAGACTTTTTTCTTTTGTTTCTTCCTGTAATTTTTTATCGAAAAGAATTTTATTTGCTCCTAGGATAATTTCTGTTTCATGATATTCTCCTAATGATAGATTTGAGAAATGGTTTGTAAAATCTACTATTTTCAATTTTTTCTTCGATTTATTCGCTGGATCAACTGATTCAACAATTAATTCATATTCCTTACTTGTATCAATTCCTTCAATATAACGATCAAAATAATAGGTATTCGTTCCGGTTTCTTTTACAAATGCTTCTAACTCTACTTTTCCATCTGTACTTCTTAAAGCGATTCTAGGCTTCATCGTTGGTACATTAGAAATTCCGTTAATCCATTCCACTACTACAATTTCTCCACTTAAATAGGTTGCTCCATTTGCTCCATTTCCTTTTGTTAGCTCTTTTAAATCTGTATTCATTTCTCCCTCATATTGATATTCTCTAAAAAAGATTTTGTTTTTCTTTAATGTAATTTCTTGTTTATGATATACTCCAATCACTTTATTTTCAGAAAATCTATTATAATCAACCACTTTCACTTTTTTCTTCGATATATTGGAAGGATCTATTGATTCTGCAATTAGTTCATATTCTTTCGTTGTATCAATTCCTTCAATATAACGATCAAAATAATAAGTATTCGTTCCTGTTGCTTTTACAAAAACTTCTAGTTCTACCTCTCCATCTATACTTCTTAATGCTATTTTCGGTTTCATCGTTGGCACATTCGATACTCCATTGATCCATTCTACCACTACAATTTCTCCACTAAGATATGCTGCTCCATTTGCTCCTTCTCCTTTTGTTAACTCCTTTAAATCTGTATTCATATTTCCTTCGTATTGATAACTTTCAAAAATGATTTTATTACCTTTTAATACAATTTTTCTATCTTGATATCTTCCTAAATTCTTATTTGATAAATTTCCTGTAAAATCTACTACCTTTTGTTTCTTTTTTGAAATATTTGCTGGATCTACTGATTCGACAATTAATTCATATTCTTTACTTGCATCAATTCCTTCAATATATCGATCAAAATAATAGGTGTTGGTTCCTGTTGCTTTTGCATAAGCCTCTAGTTCAATTTGACCATCTGTACTCTTGATACTAATTTTAGGTTTTGTGATTGGTACATTGGATACTCCATTAATCCATTCTACTACTACAATTTCTCCAGTAAGATAGGTTGCTCCATTTGTTCCAATTCCTTTTCTCAAATCTTTTAAATCTGTATTAATATTTCCCTCATATTTTCTTTCTGTAATTTTAATTTGATTATTTTCTATTTCAAAATTTCGATTAATTGTATTTCCAAATCTCCTGTCATTTCCTAAGTTAAGCCTAATTGTATGATTCTTTGGTATCATATTCTTATCATTGGATTCAATCATAATTACATACTTTTTTGACTTATCAATATCCTTTATTGCTAAATCAAAATAATATTCATTACCATATACTTGTCTTACATAACAATTCATTTCAACAGTTCCATCTGTAGATTTTAATTTTATTGTAGGTAATACACTCGGTACTGTTTGCATTCCATTAATCCATTCTACTACAATTGCGTTTCCCGTTAAATACTGTTCTTTTGTTAGTATTTGCAACTGTTGTAAGCCTGCATTAACATTGTTATCTTCTTTGTTAATATAAAATAAATCTTTATTCTCAATAATTGCTCTTGCATCTTGCTCTGCCATTTGATAAATTTGAGCATCATTTCTTAAAAAGCTTTCTCTATCTGCTACATTATTAATAAAACAATGTTCTATTAATACACTTGGTATTCCATAATACATTGGATTTCTTATAATTCCATAATAATCACAAAGTGCTCCGTCTGAATAGTAACGATTCTCTTCTGTATACCTTATCTTTGGAGAAATAGAATACGATGGTATCCCCATACTTCTCAAATTTGCTAACACAGAACTCGCTAATTTACTTGATGCTTGATAAAAACGAGGAGAATTCATATTTCCGGTTACATAAGTTTCTGCACCTCTTACACCAAAATTACTGTTGCTTGAATTAATATGAAAACTAACCACTAAGTTGGCATGATTTCGCTTTGCCACTAATGCTCTTTCTTCTAAAGATGGACATTCATTTTCTCCCCTTGTTAATATTCCTGTAATTCCTGGGGCTTGGTCTAATATTTCTTTTACTCTATTCGCAATTTTCCAGTTAACATCTTTTTCCTGAATTCCTCCAGCAACTGCACCTGAATCATATCCCCCATGTCCAGGATCCAGTACAACAATAATATCATCCGATGCATAAGAATGAACAGCACATAAAATAGATATAAAAAATAAAATAATTCCTATTAATAATAATTTCTTTTTCATAGTAGCCCCCTTTGTCACTAAATCTAGTATACAAAATTCGAAAAAAAAAGACAATATGTTTTCGCTATAACATATTATCTTTTTTTCTTTTTATAAAGCATATCTAAATTTTAGAATAACACTATATCAATACTTTCTTCATTCCGATTTCTTCCTTGAAAATTTTATTTTTGTTACTATCTTTCCTGGGAGATACAATAAAACAATAAGAATTTTATTCCATAAACCATAAATTTCTTTTAAGATTCCTTTGCGTTTGGTAAGAGTATAAAAAAGAATATAATGTTTGATTGTGTACAATCTTTTTTGGAAGGAAACACCTTTCATATTTTTTTGTAAAATTTCCTTAAAGTAAAAATAATATCCATTTGGATTTTCTCTAAATTGCTTTAAGATATTTTTCGTATAACCATCTTTTTGATACTCGCAAATCATAATTGGCTTATTTACACACAAAATCTGATAATCCTCATCCATTTTATGAAACATTCTAGCTTCTGTTATAAATCTTTCATTTTTCTCTAATTCATAATGATATTTTTTTCGAATTGGGGTAAAAAATACCAATGCTTTCTCTCCATCTTCTCCTTCTTTAAAATATAGATCAAACATTGTTGTTTCCGATTTTGGAAATTCCTTTCCTAAATTTTGAAAATTTTGATCATATTTTAAAAAGCATAATGCATAAAACTTTTCTTTATCCTTTACTTTTTTATATTCACTTTCTACTATTTCAAACGCATTCTCTGTAAAATAATCATCCGAATCACATTCAATGATAACATCTCCTGTTGCTTGTGGTACTAAATGATTAATTGCTGCCATTTTTCCTTGATTTTCTTGATATTGATATTTAATTTTGATGAAATCTTCTTTTAAAAAATTTTCTACTACAATCTTTGTTTCATCTTTTGATCCATCATCCATAATAAGCCACTCAATTTCTAGATTTTCTTTACAATTCTTTACTAAGCTAGAATATAATCTTTTTAATAGTTCTGCTCGATTGTAGGTAGGAGTTAATATTGATATCTTAAATTTTTTCTCCATTTTCATCCCACATTTCTTTTTTAAAATCTTTTCTTTTTGTTTTATCAAAATTAAATTTCATGATCCATTTTGCATATCGTAATTTTTTAAAATATTTTTGATCTTCTAGCATTTTATTTTGTATCTCTTTCCAATGTCTTACTGCTGTTCCTTGTACTTCTTCCTTTTTAAAAAACTTTTTGATATCTCTTATTTCTTTTTCTGTTATTGGAAAGCCAAATTTTTTTGGATCTTCCTTACATGCAATAAGTTCTCCAATGGTTCGATAACATTTTTCACACTTGCAACAATTTGCTTCCTCTTCTCTTTCCGTACAACAAACTCTAAGTGTAATTTTTGGTTTTGAATCCTTTTGAAAGTCACAAATATTTTTTACTTTTTCCAGCCTTGTCATTTCAAAACCATCATGAATTATGTGACAACCACAGAATTTCATTTTTTCATCTAAAGTTGGATAAGATGCACATACTACATTTTTGTCATGTATATTATAGGAAGATGGTATATAATGTACTGCTAATTTCTTTTTGTATGCAATTGGTGCAACATGTCCTAACAAAGCCGCTCCATGCTGTACGTCATACCACCAACTGACAGGTAATAATTCTCTATATTTGGTTGTTAGAGCATTTTCATTCAAATAAAATCTGAAATTAGAAGAAATATAATTTGTATTAATTCCAAATTGATCTGCTGTATTTTGTGCAATTTGCTTTGCAGTCTCCCAACTTTTTTCATTATTTTGTAAAATATCAGATCCCCATATCAAGATGAACTCTGGCTTTTCTTTTATATGTGTTGCAAGCGAAGAGGTTGAATCCACCCCCCCACTAAAGAATACAGAACTTTTTCCATTTTCTGGATTTTTACTATGATCAATAATCTCTTTTGCTTCAATTTTTCCTTTCCACTCTCCTTTTGGTAACATTTTTTTATATCCTTCTCTTATTTGGTCAAAAGCTTCATAAAAGTCTTTATCAATTCGATCTAACACTACTGTAATATCTTCTAAGTATATCATAGGTAAAATTCCTGTAATAAATGGAATAACAGCAATTTCATCTGGCACATCTTCTATCGGAATACTATAATCTATTTTTAATTTATTATCCATATGTAATAAGGAAACTAAACTTCTATCAATTTCATAATCATATGATATCTGCGTTCCTATCTTTTTTATTTCTTTTACTAAAATCTTTTTTTCATTTTCTCTTTCAATTCCTTTTTTCTCTTTTTCTTTTATGATAGTACTTACTTCATTTTCTTCTAATATAACCTTTTCTTCATTTATTTTCATTTTTCTTCTCCTACTTTAAAAATTAAAATATATAAATGGATTATATGTTTGTATTAGTAATTGTACGATTGATAAAACAAATATACAACAAACAATAACATTATTTAAAATATATATACTGTTTTTATTTTCGTTCTTTTTCATTTTATCCATAAAAAATGGAACAGAAAATAAAATTGCTGGTATCATAAATAATAAACCGATCTTAACATTCCAAGAACTCAATATGTATTCGATTACATTTGCTGGTGTATATATGAACATATTCTTTAAAATTAACATTAATTGAGACAAATCTTCTGTTCGAAAGATAACCCAACCTATCACAATAAAAAATAGTGCATAGATGTGTTTCACTACATTTGGTAGTTTCTCAATTACTTTATTCAAAACTAATTTCTCGATAATTAGAAGAATCGCGTAATAAATTCCCCATATAATAAAATTCCAATTTGCTCCATGCCATAGTCCAGTTAACGCCCATACAATGAAAAGATTTCTTACTAATTTTATTTTAGAAACTCGATTTCCTCCCAGTGGAATATATACATAATCTCTAAACCATGTAGATAAAGAAATATGCCATCTTCTCCAAAAATCAGTAATCGATTTTGCAATATATGGATAATTAAAGTTCTCCATAAAGTCAAATCCAAACATTTTTCCAAGTCCTATTGCCATATCGCTATAACCAGAAAAATCAAAATAGATTTGTAATGTATATGCAATCGCTCCTAACCATAGTAAAATCGTTCCGTTTGTTGGATTAGTTTGATATATGGTTTGTGTAATGAATGCAACATTATTCGCAATAAGCACCTTTTTTCCAAGTCCATATATAAATCTTTTCAATCCAGCAATAAATTTATCGAAACTCTCTTTTCTATGTTCTAATTGATATTCTGCATCTTCGTATCGAACAATCGGTCCTTGAACCAATCGAGGAAATAATGCTACATAAGTACATAATTTTATAATATTCTTCTGTACCTTGACTTTTCCCCTATATACATCAATGATATAAGATAAGATTTGAAATGTATAAAAACTAATTCCAATTGGTAAACTTGCTTTCACATTTTCTATATTAGTAGAAAAAACGGCATTCATATTATTAATAATAAAGTTTGCATATTTAAAAAATCCCATAATACCAATGTTAAATATAATATCAAGAACAAGTAATAACTTTTTCTTTTTTCCCTCTTGTTTTCCAATATAAATAGCAAACCAATAATTAACCAATACAGATAATAACATTAATATAATATTTTTTGGTTCTCCCCATGCATAAAAAATAAGAGAGGCAATACAAATACATATATTTTTATACTTATCTTTTACTAAAAAATAAATTGCTAGTACAATTGGTAAAAATACAAAAATAAATGAAAAACTACTAAAAACCATCTTTTTCCCTTTCTTCTAAAATTGATTTAAATCGATTTTCTTAAAGTACGTATCTCCAAAAAGTCTAATATCTCCTAAAATTAATACTTTGTCAATTTTATTTTGTTTGATATATTCATTTGGATTAAATTCTTCATATAATCTCAAATCCACAATATAAGTTTTGTTAAAATGACTTGCTATTATTTCATTTATAGCATTTGAATAGGAATTTGAGATAATTAATAAATTCTCTTTTTCAGGTTTATCATAATCATAAATTACTTCTGCATAATCTGTTCCATAATAATTTGCATAATGATTTGTTAATAGTTCTGACTCATATTTACCATTATCATATCCTTCTACATCTCCATATGGTTTCAATTCTCCATTAATATAGGTCGTTTTTGGTTTCTCATTATTGTATTGATACACGGTAAACTTTTCTTTGGTATCATATTCTGCCGCATCTCTGGCTTTTGATCCTAGAAAATAAGTATCATACACCTTTTCTTCTACTACTTGTACCTTTTTATCTTGTACTCCCAACAAATCTATAATATCTCGATATCCTTGATAAGAGCCTTTATATTTCCAATGATGATCTGTCTTATAAAAATACTCTTTATATTTTTCATAAGTATCTACATCCAATTTATCCGCATTTTCTACTTCTATCTTTTTTATAATATCCTCATAAATCCAATTTTCTTTTATTCCATCATTATAGATTTGAGAACAATCCGATTCTATAAAATATAAATATTTTTGAGCACCTTCTATTTGATTAAAATATTCTACTGCTTTTTCATTGTAAATATATTTTCCTGTTTTATTTAACAAATAATCATCTTGATTCATCGTATAAGTATCTTCTCCAACAGCAACATAGTATCTTCCATCTTTATTGTTTCTGATTCCTAAAATGATACGATCCATAAGTCCGATCATTTCTTTTCTAACACTTAATATATTTGTTTTTATTTGTGAAGAAAATAGAATTTGATCAGATATTGCATTTTCTAAATTGGTTTGAAATTTAGAATGAATAAAATCTTTCATTTGAAATATTTCTAACTTAGCTAATAATCTATTTTCTTCTTCCGATATCTCTTTTTGTCCTATTAAGAAAACAGTATAAAACATTAAAATGACGATGATAAAAATTAAAATTACTACAATATCTGATTTTCTTTTCATTCTCTATTTACTTTCTCCTTTTAATTTTAATATTTTATTTTTTCCTCTTACTTTTCTTTCAGAATATATCACATAAGCAATAAATAAAATTGTACCAATAATTGAAACTGCCATTGAAATTTTCGTTAATGTAGTACCGGTAAAAGAAACTTCTACTGTTCCACTTTCATTTTCTGGTATTGTAACTGCTACAAAACCTTTATCGGATTCCGACATTTCCAATTTCTTTCCATTTATTTCCGCAGAATATCCCAAATAATATAAATATGGTAATTCTATTTTTGCCTCTTTTCCATTTGTATTTGTAAAGTCAAAGGTTAGAGAACTTTTATCTTTGTTTGAATTCTTAATTTCTCCTTCTCCTTCTATCAAAATTGGATCTTGACTTCTGTTTGCCAAATATTCTCTATTTTGAAATGCTTTACTTGGTAAATATTCAAATTTCGCACAGCATAGTGATGTCGGTTGCGTAGCATCTAGTCTCTCCACTTCATAAAATTGATTCTCATCTAATGTAGTGATTACTGCAGATTGCATTAGTGGTGTTATGTATATAACAGCAATCATAGAAACCATTAAAACATCTCTTTTTGAAAATTTTTCTGATACTTTTGCAATATTTACTGCTCCCACAATACTTAATAAAAAGCTTGGTATCATTAAATAACGGAATGGGAATTGTA
The DNA here is from genome assembly GCA_018714565.1 of Candidatus Merdicola faecigallinarum. Taxonomy (GTDB): domain Bacteria; phylum Bacillota; class Clostridia; order TANB77; family CAG-508; genus Merdicola; species Merdicola faecigallinarum. Next base: position 13,667 of record DVNH01000039.1, read on the forward strand.
CAAAGGAGAAGAAATATGGTACTTTTGTCCAGTCAATCAATTCCGTTGTAAGAGCCATAAATAGAATGGATATAAAAATACTTGCTATATATAATCTTCTATGAGGTTTTTTTATCTTTTTATAAACAAATGGAGTAAATAATAAAGGAATAATTAAAGTAAGGCCTATTGCATAGCACATGTCTTTCTCTGTTGCTGTATCGTTTTCAATATTTAAAGCCCATCCCCATTGCATTTTACTAAATAATAATTTATTCAAACTAATTCTAGCTGTATTTGTTGCAACTCCTGTTGCTTTATATTCATTAAAAATCGCATAATCGGTATCCATTTTATGTTCTATCATTGGCACATAGAAAAATGCAACAATTAACAATATCAATCCTACATGAATCAATAATTTTTTTAATATTTGCCAATCTTTTAATTTTGTAAGATAGAATATAACAAAAACAGCACAAGCCATTACAACGATTAATGTACTAATATTATGGGATAATAATAGCCCTACCGCTCCGAAGTGTTAACATCCAATTATTTTTTTCTCTTTTCGTATAGATGCTATACATACCTCTAAATACGAATGGCATAAACATAAATGCCATAATTTCACCCAATGCTGATCTGATATAAATATCAATTAAATGATACGGTGCAGTCATATATAAAACCGCTGCTAATAATGCGATTTTTCTCGATTTTGTAAGATCTTTTACAAATAAGAACATTTCGATTCCAGACAGGATTATCGTTAATATGATAAGAATATTAAGTGCTTGTACATAAGTAAAACTTCCTAATACTTTAATGATAATCATAATATAATTGGCAAGTGGTGGATAAAATACATTCCAAGAAAATCCAAAACCATTTGCAAAATTCCAAGTTACTAGTGGAGGAAATTGCCCATCTTGAAATGCAATACTCGTTCCCATTGTCCTTGTAATATGAAAGATAGAATCATGACCATCTATGTATCCACGAAAAAGTGGTGCACTTAATATAATGCCTAATATAATAATAAAAATATAATATGGTATATTTTTTGTTTTTAATTTTCGAATCGTTCCTCTTATTTTTCCATTTTTTTCCATTGCCCTATTTTTTCCTTTCTTTTTGCTTTATAGATTTCCTTCTAATAATGTTATTACTTTTTTTAGATTCTTTTCGTTTTCTTCGTTTTTCTTTATTTCTTCTTTTTCTCTTTTTCTTTTATTTTTGTTTTGGTTTATGATTTTTTGTAGACCATTATAAATTCCTTTTTCTGAGTTTTCTACGATTGTTGCTTTTTCATAATTTTGAACTACTTCTCTTGCTGCAGTATCTGTAATCAAAATTTTCTTATTTAGTAATTTTGCCTCTAATAAAACCATCGGATATCCTTCAAATTGAGATAGCAAACAAAAATAGTCTGCTTTCTTTATATATGGATATGGATTTTCCCTCTTTCCTAATAAGAAAAAAGAATCTTCTACTTTATTTTTCTTTATTTTTTCTTCTAACTTTTCTCTTAATGGTCCATCTCCGATCACATAGAATCGATGTTTTTTTCCATTCCTTATTAATTTGGTATGAACATCGATTAAGCGATCAATTCCTTTTTGTTCTACTAATCTTGCTACTGTTACAAAATTGATATATGTTTGATCAAATGTAATATCTATTTGATCTTCCGTCTTTTTTCTTACCACTTCATCATCTAAATAATTATAAATTACTCTTTTATGTATTCTTTCTAAGGAACTATTTCTTAATTCTGGATATATCTTTTCGAAATGTTCCCTATTATCTTTACTAACAAATACTAATGTTTCGTATTTGGAATAAATATTTCGATCTATTTTCTTTTTTATTTTTGCCTTAATTCCTTTTCCAAACACAAGAGATACATCATTATGAATCCAAGCAATTTTTCTTGTATTCTTGTTTTTTATACTAAACAATCTTGTAACTGGTCCTTCCAAAAATGCAATTTCGATATCATAATCTTTTTTAATATATTTTTTGTATAAATGCTTTTTTCCTAATAAAATTTGAAGAGGCATTTGTAGTTTTCTTTGAAAATTAGAAAGTTCTTGAAATGAAAAAGGATATAACGATATTCGTTTTATATCTGGTGACAATTCTTTTTCTAATTCCCCTCTTGCATAAATTGTAAAAATAGTGATGTCATAAAACTTACATAAACGATTTGCTAAATCTACTAATACTCTTTCTGCTCCTCCTAAAGTTAAACTAGTAATTCCAAATATTATCTTTTTCATTTTTCCTTTCTCGCCCCCTAATCTCTATTTCTATTCTGTTTCTTTTTGTTTTTCTATTTTTAGTTTTCTTACTCTATTTACCAATAATGCATTCATTACGATATTTACCATCATGGTAGAAGAACTAAAAAATACATATCCTGAAAAGAAAGATAAAACAAATGTAAATCCGCTTCCTGCTAATAACATAATATATTCACTATCCACTTTTCTCCAATATTTTATTCCAAAATAGAAATTATATAAAAATACTCCTAAAAATGGAACGAAATATAATAAGAAACCAATGATTCCAAAATTAAATAAAAATGCTGGTATTTCCATTTCTAGTACTAATTCCCTAAATTGGTTCATATATCCATTTCCTAATAGAATGCTAATAGGATTTGCCTGATTTTTCACCAAATATGCATTATAGATAAGTTGTTGCATTCTCATATCATTATTTGCTATTTGTTTTTCATTTGCTACTCGATATAAATCTAAAATCGATTGTTGCGCTGCTTTGGACATATATTCTTCTTTGATAAGTCCTTGATCAATCTGATCTTTTATTTCTAATAGATCCCCTGAAATATGAGCTACTTGATTTGTACTTTGGTCTACAATATTTCCTTCTATCTCTTTTAAATGTTTTCTACGTTGAATTGTAGCAGACCCAACTGTTCCAATTAATATCGCAACAAGTATCATTCCTAGTACTCCACCAATTAACATTTTTTTATTCCATTTTCTTTTCTTGATAAAAGAAAAGAATGCTTCTACTATAATATACAAACCAACAACTAAAATAAATCCTAATAGCCCTACTCTCGTACCAACTAACATCATTAAAAAGATTCCGATTAATGCCACCGTGACCAAAATTAACTTTTTATTCTCTTTATTTTTTAGCATTGGTAATATCACAAATAAAGATAAAATTAATATTGCACTAATACTATTTCCAGATTCAAACCATCCTTTATATCCCATTCCTTCTATATAAGTATAAGATGATGTCTGAGTAAAAATAGATACATAAATAGACACTATATAAATAATACTAGATACTAGTAAACTCTTTTTTAATTTCTTCGTATCTTTATCATGAAATACATATAAATAAAGAAATAAATTTAAAATCATAAAAGAATAATTTATGATATATTGTGCCTCATGTACAACATTACTATATGCACTATCGGTTTGCAATTTCGTAAATATCCATAAATGAAGAATTGCATAAATGCCATAAAGAAATCCTGCTACTAATAGTTTTATCTTAATATGACGTTTAAAAAAGATAGCAACAATAACAATAATTGCAATAATTGGTCTTACAATCGTGGATGGTGAAAAGTTAGTCTCAAATATATTACGAAAAATGAAACTCACCATATCTAAAATAGGACATGCCATTACATAAAGACATAAAATCGTCTCTAAATTTAAATATTCCTTCTTTTTATCATCTTTGTTAATTATTTTTTCTTTCATTTTTATTACTCCATATTTCGTTTGAGTTTTTATGAATCTACTGGCTTTTGTAATTTTTAAACACTCTAAATTCCTATTTTATGTTATATTCTAATTATATTTTTCCTAATATCCAACTATATATTTTAAATGTAATTCCATTTACACTATGAATATATCGGTTTTTCCATGTTTTTTGTGTGTTTAAAATTTCGTTTTCTTTCCATTCTGGAAAAGTAGTATTTAATTTATTCCAAGTTTCTTTTAATAATCCTTTTCGTATGGTTTTATCTTCCACCTTTGCCATCCTCTTTAAAGAACTACATAACAAATATCTTGCATAAATATATTCTAGCTCCACTTTATACTCTTCATAAAGATGATTCTTTTTATAATATTCTAAGACATGGTCCAAAACATAAAATATTTCTTTGGTTCTTTCATTTTGATGATTCGAAAGTGAATTCTCCCTTTGAATATAATGAATCAGTGGCATTTTTACAAAACCAACTTTTTGGATAAAAGGTGCTAATTTATAAAAAAACTCAACATCTTCATAACGATATCTTGGTGGAAATTGTATTTGATTTTTTTCTACAATTTCTTTTCGAATTAATTTATTCCAAGCAACCACTCTTGCTTTTACGAGCATTTCTTTTATTCCTGAATACTTCTCTACAATATCTTCCTTCTTTTTTTTTGGATATTCCCATATAAAATCACATTCTACCATATCTGCATCTATTTCTTTTGCTTCTTCATATAAAGCTTCATAAATAATTGGTTCTACATAGTCATCCGAATCTAAAAAAGCAATATATTCTCCCTCAGCATATGGAATTCCATAATTTCTTGCGTCTCCTAATCCTCCATTTTCCTTTTCTACATATTTAATCTGATTTGGATACTCTTTTACATATTGTTTTGCAATTTCTGCTGATCCATCCTTTGAACCATCATTTACTAAAATAATTTCCATTTCCCTTAATGTTTGATGAACTAAAGATTCCAAACATTTTCCTATGTAGGATTCTACATTATAGAAAGGAACAATTACACTTACCTTTACCATATAATCTCCTTTTTCTATAAAATGAATGATTTCCTTTCGGTTTCTTCATTCTTTTTATTTTATCTTAATTTTAAATAACATTTTATATGAATCGTTAATAAAATTCTTTTTACCAATTGTTTTACATTTTTTATTTTGATATTTCGAACCATTTTTCTTTTCTTTATTTCTTTTATATACGAGTTAGCATCCTCTTTATTTAAATCTCTAATCTTTAATAAAATTACATTTGTATAATAGGATTTTAAATCTTCTTCTGTTTCCTTTGTAATCTGATATTTTTTTATTGTTTCTATCATATTGTCATAATGAACTAATAAATCTTGCGCTCGATCTAAATTTTTTTGATAATCTTTATTTCGAGTAATGCTTCCTGCATCTTGTACATAATTATAGCCAAAAACATTTGTAGATACGACTGATTTTGCCTTTATTATAACAAGAGGAGTTAATCCAAAATCTTCATGATAGGTCCCTGCATAGGTATCATGATATTTTGTTTCGTTATATTCAAAAGAATTTTTTATAAAAAATTCTTTTCGATATAAATAGATACATGCAACCTCCAAATAGGAATCCGATGCATATAACTTTTGAAAAGCTTCTTCGCCAGAACAAAGATCAAAAATTGGACCATCCATTTTCTGTATTTCTTTTCCTTCTTCTGTTACTGTTTTCATCTTAAATTTAATAAGATCGATTTGATTATCCATCTCTTTTTTTAATGTTTCAAATAAATTTTCTTCGATATAGTCCCCCGCATCTAAAAACATCAGATAATCGCCAGTAGCATAAGAAACTCCATAATTTCTTGCAGAGGAAAGGCCTCCATTTTCTTTTTGAAGACCTTTCACTGTATCTGGATATTTTTTTTCATATTGATCAATCACTTCTTGTGAATTGTCTTTTGATCCGTCATTTACTAAAACAATTTCTATGTTACTAAAATTTTGTTTTAAAACAGATTCTATTGTTTGTATTACTGTTCTTTCTGCATTATATACTGGTATAATTACACTAATTTTCATTTTTTTCTCCGCTCTTTAAACTTAGGCTCTGAGTTTAATAAACTTGTTACCAAAAATAAGAAAATTGGCATTGTTGTAAACATTCCATAAATATATCGATATTCACACCAAACAGGTGACGCTAAATTCGTAAGCCATAAAATAATAATTGGTACTAAAGTTACCATATAACGATATTGCTTTTTATAAATACAATACATTGTTATTATCAAAATCATCCAGAAATTAAATCCTATACTAAATAATACCATAGAAATAACTGGTATGTTTCTTGTATTTGCAAATTCCTCTAATCCTTTTACTACCCCTAGCTCAACAATTGGATCTTTTTTATAATCCAAATAATCTAATATTGGATAATCATCCCAATTTACAGTTACCCAGTTTGTTGTTTCTGGATACCAATATCCAAAGGATCCAACTAAGAATGATTCTACATAAGATCTAGGATGTTTTACTAATAAATTAAACCATAGCTTAATAAATTCCATCTTATTATTTTGAAAAGCATCATTATCTAAATTTTCTTTTACGCTATCTGAAATTAAAGGATTATATCTTTGTCCTAAATTATCTACCGGTAAAAATTTGTATATTAAATCTTTCTCTTCCTGTGTTAAAGACTCTTCATTATCTCTTACTGTTCTTGCAATTTGTTGAAGTGGTACAGATAACATCTCCTTTATTGGTCCATCTGTAATATTAAATAATTTAAAGATTGGTCCTTTTAACATTATGTAAAAAGCAACAACAGTTACTGCAAAAATAGCAATTTGTTTTCGATATTCTTTTATAATAAAGAACATAAATGGTAATGTAAGAAGTACTACATAGATTCCATTATTTCTAAACAAAATGACTAAAATTGTGGAAATCAGCATCGCTGTTATTCTAAATTTGCTTTTGAAAAAGTTTTTACTATTGGTAGCAAGCTCGATGAAACATATGGTAAAGAAAACTAAGGATAATGCAAATGGTATATCTTTCCACATGGTAACACTATAAACTGCAAAAGGTGGATAAAATGCACAAAGTAAAAATGTTATGATACGTAAATAAATATTTACATTTTTTCTTGCCATATAATAAATCATAAAAGAAAAAGTACATGCTGTTGCTATCATTTGTAACACAGAATATAGTGCAATCACTTCTGTTTCTGTTCCATGAAATAATTTAACAATATGGGAACAAATTGATATAATAAACACATGAAATACAGGATGATGATTAATTAAATTTCCCATTCCATAAGTAGCATCTGATAATTCTCTTACAGAATCTGCTGTAAAAACACCTGGATATTCTGTTAAGAAATATGGTATATATGCAATAAAAATAATAATTGCTACTAAGAAGAATGATCTTTTATTATTGGTAAACCATCTATATTTTTTATCTTCTTTTCGTTTTAATACTGGAAATACTTTTGTATAAACGAATAATAATATAGCATAATAAGTTAGACTATACCCAAAAAACTTTAATATTGCTTTTACGAAAGCTATTTTAGAACTAACAATACCATCTAAGTTTAAATACATATTAATACTTGTTCCCACTACGGAAAATCCGGCAAATATGATTGCTAAAATGGAAGTACAAATACGAAGTCTTTTTTCTTTGATATCCAATATTTTATAGAATAAAATACAATATAAAATAAAGATAACAATCATAAAAATATCATTCCCTGAAAAAGACTGTAAAAATGTTAAATCTTTATTTAAGTTAATATTCATACAAATCGTTGTAAATAAAGCTAATATTACTGATATTATTTTTTTCTTATTTTCATTCATAAAAAATTCCCCTTATTTTATCCTTTCGCAATACTATATTTTTAATCCTGCTCTTTCTTTAATTTTCTAAATTTATCTGCATATTCATTTAACTTAATTTCAAAATCTTGTTTACTTCTTTTTACCATTGTTTGTAAAATAAGTCCTCCGAAAAAAGATTGAATACTGCATATAAAGAAGAAGACACTTGCTACAAATGATGGCATTTTTGGAACGAGACCTGTTTGCACATAATCAATTAATACTGGAATTAAAAATCCAAGGCCTATTAATGCTAAAATAACAGATACCCATATAAAGAAAGATAATGGTCTATAGTTTTTATACAATGTTGCTATGGTTTTTAATACTTTTATTCCATCAGAATACGTATTAAGTTTTGATTCACTACCTTGTGGTCTATCTCTATATTCAATAATCATATTTTCTACACTCATATTTTTATCTAAGGTGTGAATTGTCATTTCCGTTTCAATTTCAAATCCTTTTGATAATACTGGGAATGTTTTGACAAATTCATAACTAAAGGCTCTATATCCCGTCATAACATCACGAATATCACTTTTATAAATCATATTAATTAGCTTTCTTACTAATACATTTCCTACATTATGGAATGGTCTTTTATTTTCTGTAAAGTAAGTAGAAGATAACCTGTCCCCTATTACCATATCTACATTACGTTCCAATACACTTTCACACATTTTTCTTGCCTATTCTGCTGGATAAGTATCATCTCCATCTGTCATAATATAGCATTCTGCATCAATATCACGAAACATACTACGAATTACATTTCCTTTTCCTTGTCTTCTTTCATAACGTACAATTGCTCCTGCTTCTTCTGCAATTTTATCTGTTCCATCTTTTGAATTATTATCATATACATAAATGGTTGCTTCTGGTAATTCTCTTTTAAAATCTTCAATTACTTTCTTTATTGTTTTGCTTTCGTTATAACAAGGGATTAATACAGCTATCTTATCCATTTCTTTCTCCTCCATTTTTTTCGTTTTTTTGTTCTTTTTCTTTGACCTTTTTTATTTTATTACGTAATTTTCACCATCTAGAATTTTTTATTTGAGCCAATTCTTTTTGAGATTCATCTAATTTGCTTACGCAATGATTAAACTCTTTTTTATAATATTCTATTTCGTAATCTTTTTCTTGAATCATTTTTTCTTTTTCTTCTATTAGTACAGCTTTTTCATCTATCTGCTTCTCTAGAAGTCTTTTATTTACTGCTCCGCTTTCTTTTTCACTTTGAAATCTTTGATACGATTCTAACGTTGCTTCTTTTAGCCAATTTGATTTTGAAATAACATATTTAGAATAATCTTTTATTTTAATCATCGATTCCGCTACATCTTCCGATTTATCTTCATTTTCTTCTACAAATTTTTGGCATCTTTTTATTAAATTCTCTCTTAATTCTTTCCATTCATCACTATGAACTGGTATATTTCGATAGTCATATTTTACTTTTCCACTTACAAAATCTCGTTCATCACAGGATTCTATATATTTTGTATAATCTCCAAAACGATCATTACGATACTCTTCATTTAATAAGATCGTCGGTGTTCCTAATGCTAAACAAGGTAAAGCACAGTGTAAACGATAGGAAATAACAGCTCTTGCTCCTTGATATAGTTTTAGTAACTCTTCTACATTTTTCATTCTTTCTTCCCATGAAAGTTTATAATAATCTTCTGGAACAATATGGGTTACTACTTTTACTTCCATATCAGTCGTTTCTCTTATTCTATTTACCACTTCTTCACTTACATCAACTGCACAAATATAATCTTGTTTTTCAATTCCTTCAAATGGCTCGAGTGTTAATGTCATGCAACCAGTATATTCTGTTTTTACACCTTTTTCATTTAACAATTTCATTGTATGGCTATCTCTACATCCAATTGGTTCCTTTTGTTTTAAATATTCTAAGCCATATCCTTGCAAATGATATGCACGATCTGTTGTATCCCAAAACCAATCTTTATAAGTAAAATGCATCGAAACTAATAATGGTTTAATATATGGTGAAGGTGGCCAATTAAGGGTATATTGCAAAAACCACCCATTCATTATCGTAGCAACCTTTTCTTCTTTTTCTGGCATAAATTCGTCAATATGATTACGATCTACCAAATAGTCTACCCTTGGTAAAAATCTTCTTGTTGCATAAGACTGTACATCATCTCCAATATTTCTTGTGTCATATTCGTATAATAATCCAAATTTCATTGTTTTCCCCCTATTTATTTAATAATTCTCTATCTTTCGTAGTAGAAAATGTAAAGAGTATTGGTAGGCACATAAATAAACTTAATACATATCTCATTTCACCAAACACCGGTGACGCTAAAGATGTTAACCATACTCCTATTACAGGTATAAACATCAACAATAATTTGTACTTTTTCTGATACCAAATAGCGGCCATACATACCAGCATAATCCAAAACATAAATCCAATACTATAAAACATGCTAATCATTGGTATTTCTTTTTTATTAATCGTATCTTCTATCCATTGTATCAATTTACTCTGAATGATTGGCGACTGATTCCAGTTTAACACATCTTGCATCTCTTTTCCTACGTCCGAATCCCCTTTAAATGTTTCTGTTATAATTCCCCAGCCTAATGTATCTGGATAATAATAACCATAAGAATTACAGATAAAAGATTTTATTGCTTCTCCGGGAAATTTTAATGCCAATTTTATATATAATTTTATGAAATCTAATTTGTGATTTGCAAAAGTTTCATCTGAAAAATATTTTTTTACTGGATCAGAAAATCTTGGATTATAATAACTACCTAAATTTTCTACTGGTAAATACTGATAAATTGCATCTTTCTCTTCCTGGGTTAAATTTTCATTTTCTCTTTGTTCCAGTCTTGCAAAGAATTGTAATGGTATCGAAAACATTTCTTTTGCTGATCCTTGTTTAATATTTAATTTTGCATATCCCCATGTTGTCATAACATAGAAGAATACGATAGTTGTTAAGAAAACTCCCAAAATTGACTTGTAATATTGTTTTCGAAAAACAAACAATAGAAATAAAAAAGATAATAATATCACATAAATTCCATTGTTTCTAAAAAACATCGTTCCTAAAATGGTACAAATTAGATAAATATAATTTCGTTTTTTGCTAAAAAATTGTTCTGCATTGGTACAAATTTCTATGATACCAATTGTAAAAAGTGTTACAGACACTGCAAAAAAGATATCTTTTTATACAGTAATTGCATATAACGGAAACAACGGGAAAAAAGCAAATATTAAAAAGCATACTATTCTATATACGATTGGAATTTTCTTCTTTGCCATATAATATAATACAAAAGAAAAAGTCATTGCCACTACTAATATTTGTATCATACAATAAACGCCAACTGCACTACTATAGTTTCCTGTGAATAATTTACTAATTTGTAAGCAAAAATAAATAAAAATTGAATGGAATACTGGATGATGATTTGTTAATTCCCATACTCCTAGTATTTCTAAAGCTTGTTTTCCTGGGTCAGAAGATGCGATCCCTGGAAAATGTTGTAACATATATGGTAAGTAAGCAAATATAATAAGTCCTGTAATGATAAAAAATGATTTTTTATTATTTGTCAAAAAAGAATATTCTTTGTGTGTTATCTCTTCTTTTTGTGATTCATTAACTCGTAGTACTTTTGCTAACAATAATTTTACAATAATATAAATTGTTTGAGCACATCCTAAAAATTTTGTTCCTAAAAATAATATAAAATTTTTAGATAATGTTAATTCCATATCTGGTACAAAATAATTCTCTGCCATATATCCAATAATATAACTGATTGCTATTATTATACTTGTAACAAAAGTAATGGAACTTAATCTTTTATCTTTTATTTTATATGTAGTATTTGCCAAGAAAACATAAAAAGCAAATAAAAGTACCCAAATAAAAGTATTTGCATCCAAAAAAGTATACATATCTTCCCTAATATTCATCTCTATACTAAAGCTAAGTACTGTAATAAAAGATAAAATAATGATAGTAATTTTTCTAAAAGTTTCTTTTATACTTTCTTTGTTCAAAATATTTCCCCTTTTCTATTTCACAAACAGTTCTACTAATTTATCACATTTTACATCGAACTGCTTTTTCCATTCTTCATACAATTTCATAATCTCTTCTTTATGTTCCATACAATTTAAAATTCTTTCTTTAATATAAGCAGGATCATCTTCCCTTGTTAAGATAACATAATCTCCCAATTTTGTTCCTACAAAATAATCATTATTGTTTCCAAGTAAACAAGGAACTCCCATTTCAAAACTTTCTAATGGAAACATTGGCGCATTTTCAGTAAACGTTGGATATATATTAATATCATTGTTTTGAATTCTTTTTAGTAATTCTTCATTTGGAATATAGTCATTAATACTAGTCGTTTCTAATCCTAAAATTTCTGTAAATTTCTTTGCTCCTTCATTGATTGGTACAACATCTGCTACTGCATTTGGAACTAATTTCATTGCACTTAAAGCAGTATATATATTTTTTAATTCTCTTGTATCTGCATTATAAATTCCAATTTTGATTTGATCTGTTTTTTCTTTCTTGATCATTGGAATATCTTTTTTGTGTACATTATTTTGTAAATAAAAACTTTTAAATCCTACTTTTTTATAAAATTCATACATGGTACTTCTTACAAAGGCAAATGCTTCAATTTTCTTTTCCTTATATAAATTCATCACTTCTTTATTTAAATTCCATGTATAATCTGAGAAAAATTCATAACAATTTCCATGCCAAATTACTTTTATTTTTACCTCTGGATTTAATTTTTTAATTTCTTCAATTACTTGTGTCCAACCATCTACAATCTGGCTAAAAATTGCTGTTTTTATTTGATTATCTACTACTGCCTTTGCTACTTTTTGAACATTTTTTATTCCGAAAACTTGCTCTAAAGGAACGTTATTTTTAAATAATCCTTTAGTAGATGCTGCAACTCCTAGCCATGTTGGATTATAAAAAACAACATATTCACTTTGATGGTACCCATTTAAAATCTCTACCGCTCTATTTACTTGGCTATCATAATATTTATTTTTTTCTTTTATTTCTCTTCTATTTGTGATTTTATATTTCATTGTACTTAAACTATGATATATTTTGGATATTCCCTTATATAAAAAACCATCTTTTTTGATAAATCGTTTCACCAAGTTTTTTAATTTTTGCATGTATTTTCTTTCCTTTCTATTTTTCCAAGAATTCTTCTAAATTCGACTTAGCTTCTTGATTATATTTTTCTTTCCATATCTTATATTGCTCTAATACTTCACTCTTATTTTCTAATATTTTCTTTATTTTTTCTGCATTTATAATTGCATTATCTTCTGCTTCTGTTACTACATAAGATTTCAAAACACTATCTTCCTCAAATAAATCACTATTATTTCCAATTAAACAAGGAACCTCCATTTCCATGCTTAGGAAAAAGATAGGATGCATATATTCCGTAAAAGAGCATGAAATACATACGTCATTTTTTACAATTTCTTTTATAATTTCTTGTGCTTCTATATTTTGAATCTTGCTCTCTTGGCTTTCTATATTCATCGTGTCTAAAAATTCTTTCATTCTAGGATCTAGTAAATTATAATTAATTTTACTATTATCTAACATTTTTCCAACACATAATTGATTAAATATATTTTTGTCCCAAGTATAATTTAAAGGATAAATTCCAAGATTTATTTTTTTATCTTTAACATTTTCTGTTTTTTGCTTAAATTCTTCTTTCTTTTTTAAACAATAATTTTCTTTTAATAAATAACAATGATATCCTAGCGCTTTATATGTTTCATATTGACCTTTTCTTAAAAAAGCAATTCCATCTACTTTCTTTTCTTTCTCTAATTCTAATAAACGGAAAAAATTATTTCTTTCGTATTCATAATATAATAAGCTATCTGAAGTTGTACAAATTACTTTTATGATCACATTAGGATAGTCTTTTTTTATTGCTTCAATCATTCTATCCCAACCAATTTCTAAACCAGCAAAAATAATCTGTTCTACTCCATTTTTTATCTCTTCTTGAATTAAATTCATATTATGATTATAGTCGAAATCCGTCCAACCTAAATGAATTGGTTTTGATCTTTCAAACATATTAGTAAGACAAATATTATCTTCTGGCTTTTTATCACCATATAATAAAATATAATTCTTCATTTTTTATTTCCTTCCGGTAATTTTTCTTAATATTGATTTTGCTCCTGTTAATGTATTCATATATTGAATATCATTATGAATAATAAAAGCTTCTTTCCATGTTTCATTTCTTAATTTATTTCTACATTTAAAAACATTCATTTTTTCCATGGTAGATAATTTCGCTTCTTTTTCCACATATTCTGCTGTTCCAAAAGTATCATTAAATACCATACTGTAATAAGCTTCTATTAGTTCTTTACTTGGATTTGTTTTTGTTTTCTTAATTACTTGATATACATATGCATTTGTTTCTTTTGCTTGGTATGGATGATATTTCATATACTCATTTATCATTTCTGCGCCAGCAAACATTCCTTCTTGTAATGGCATAATTGTTTCTTTTACAATTTTAGTTTCTTTCTCTTTTGCCTTGCGAATTGCTTCCCCATCTTTGTATTCTACAACGCTTCCTGTTCCTGGGTTATAAATCCATTCTAATAATGTAATCATACTTGCTACTTCATTTAATATAATATCTTTGTCATCAATAAATCTAAGCTTATACGTATTTTCTGGTTGTAAATTATAAAAATCATATAAAGTTAAATAATATCCCCCAATTTGTTTCTTCGTAAAAATATGAGCTAAATTATCTTGTATGGTTCCTCTCCATCCAATATCTACAACAAATAATGGTTCTTCATCATTTTCGATTCCTTTTTTCTTGCTAAAATATTCTAATAATTCTTCTCTTTTTCTTGCCAACTCTTGATTGATTTTATTTGCAAATTCTTTATCTGCACATAGTTTTTGAACTCTTAAATCAAACCAAGGATCGATAATATTTTCTTCTGGCTGTAAATCATATTTACCTAAATATGGTTTATATGGTGTAATGTCAATTGCTAATGTTTTAAATAATGTTTGCATACTTTGCATATGATATTGAGACCATAATCTTAATAATTCTGGGATTGAAAATTCTTTTAAAGACGCAGAAAAAGTAGCCATTCTACTTACTTCTATCGTATCGCACTCTGGAAGTTCTACTCCGAATGGATTATTCTTTTTTATTAATTCATGAATTTTAATGAAGGTCTCCCCTTCTCTTGTACAATAATATACTTTCTTTATGTTGTTTTTTATTGCATATTCTACAATTTGATATCCAAAGAAATATAAGATTGGTGCCAAATCAACTCCTGCATCAAATAGCTTATCTTCCTTTTTATCTGTTTTCTTTTTTAAGGATTCTAAATTAAATTCAAATTTTCTACCTTTTTCTGGAACAAAAGGAAAATCTGTTTTTGTCATTTTAATGGTTTCGATTCCTAAAGAATTTGCAACTTGAATATCGGAATAAGCATTATCTCCAACATGAATATGATCTTGAGGAGCAATCCCTAATTCTTCTTCTGCTTTTTTATATAAATTTCCACTTCTTTTATTTAATAGATAGTCTGCTGAACTATATATTTTTTCTATTGTCACTGGTATTTTTAAATAGTCTAGTAGCTCTTTTAATTCTTTTGCACTCATATAAAAATCCGAAATACAATACATTTTCAAATCTTTATATTTTTCAAAAATTGGTAATATATCTGGATTAATAAAAATACATCTTTTTTCTTGTTCTACCTCAGCTTTTAATAACTCTTCTTTCACATCCATCTCTTCTTTAAAAATTTCTTTTTGTAAGCAATCAAAAACTTCTAATATTTGGCATTCATCATCATGTCCATCTTCTTTTGCTTTTTGACATTGTTTTGCTTCTATTTCGTCTCTTTCTTTTAGAATTTCATAAATATTTCTATATTTTTCCTTTAATTTGTTTTCGTATTTTAACATAATATAGTTTGCTGTATATAATTTTATTTCTTCTGGGTGGCATTTTCTTTTTATAATTGTATCCCATATATCAAAACTAATGATTTTTGCCATTGTATCCTACATCCTTTCTTTTCTGATCTAATTTTTAAATTTTCTAATGATTTTCTATGTAATCTTCAATGATTTTTATGACACGATTTGTATTGCTTACAAAAAGTTTTGGAACAAAGTCTTTCATCCCGCAAAAGTGCCTCTTCTAATTCCGAAACATCCTTAATTCCTTTTATAAATCCTTGACTATCAAAAGTTTGTATAATTTGCAATTGATGATCATTTACATGTTCTCCATATTTACTGTATCTTGGTACTGCAATCATCTTTTTTCCCATTTTCAAACATCCTACAATGGATCCTACCCCGCCATGTGTGATAATTAAATCTGCATCTTCTTTTAATTTATCTAGTTCCTCATTGGAAACTAAATCAAAAATTTTCATATCTTTTGATTCAAATTTCGTTCCACCTGCTTGTACAATTACTTCTTCTTGAATTAGTTTTTTATCGATACATTTTTGTACTTCTTCTAATAATCGATGAAAACTATTTTTTTGTGTTCCTAATAATACTAATATCATTAATAAATTGAACCTCCTAATACTGCTTTTGGATATAATTCAAGCATTTCTTCCCATTGTACAATAAATAGATCCGCAAATCGATAAATTAGTTTTCCTGTTGCTGTTTTGGTATTACGGTTTGCAAATGTTTCTATGTATATAATTTTACTTCCTAGAATTTTTCCAAGTACACACATAGGTCCTGCAGTATGTGTTCCTGTTGTTACAATATACTTCGGTCTTAACTTAAAATAGTAAAATACAGTTAAAAAACAGTTTGCTAAAAATTGAAAAATATATTTTACTATATGAGCCCTTGTTCCATAATGTAGGTAAGAAATTCTATCTTTATATTCTTCTTTTAAATTTTCTGTCATTTTGTCTTTTTCTGTGATAATATGATAATCATATTTTTGAAACAATGGCTTTAATTGCATTAATTCATTTAAATGTCCACCAGTACTTGCAATAAATAATACTTTTTTCATAGTATACTCCATTTTTCTATATTTCTCCCCTATCATATACTATTGATCCCTTTTTTTCAACCTTTTTCCTTATTTTTTCTAACGGAGTTTCTATTTCAGTTATACTTATATCAGAAATATTTAATGCAAATCACATTTTTTTATAATTTCAACAAAAAAATAGCCAATATTAAAGTAAGCCTCTACTTTAATATTGACTATTTTTCCTATTTTTATCTAGTTTTTCTTTGCTTCTTTATCTTTTTTTAATTCTGCATATCGTTTAATTTTCATCGTTGTTGTTTTTTCAAATTCATCATGTTTAATTTCTAAGTTCTTAATTGCTTTATAAGAAGT
>DVNH01000040.1 GCA_018714565.1 Candidatus Merdicola faecigallinarum
TATAAATTAGATGATAGACAATATTTAGTAGTAGGAAATTCGATTCGAAATGATACAGGAAGTATTGTTACATCAAAATATTTATATGTAGTAATTGATAAAGCAGGAAATACTTTATTATTAAACAATCAAATTAATGCAAAAACCATTAATCCAATGATTATCGAAACATCTTCTTTCCAATTTGATATCGCAAAAGAAAAATTAATCATTGGAGACGATGAGATTGATTTAAAGAAAATCATAGGAAGTACAAATGAGTACAAAGAAAAAGAAAAACAAGAAGAAAATAAAACAGAAGAAAATGACAATAATGATGATCAAGATAATGATCAAAATAATGATAACTACAATAATGGACAAGGACAAAATAATTATCCAAATAATGGACAAAATAGTGGAACAAATGGAAGTTCAAATTCTGAATCAGATAACAATGATATGAATATTAATGTAGGAACAGGATCAAATAATAAGACACCATTAGCAAAGAGCGTAAGTTTAAGAAGTGCAGTAGCAACCTCTTCTTATATTGATATTGAATATATTGTAAACGACCCAGAAAATAAATATCAAACGGTATATGCATTTATCGAATCGGAAGGATTTGAAAAAACAATTGCTTTAGATAAAGCATCAAGAACTTATCGAGTAACAGATTTAGAGCCAAATACAGAATATACTATTACTTTAGGATATAAAGAAATCTTAGAAGATAATACAGTACAAGATTATGTAGAAGACATGCTTTCTGTAAGAACAGCTAAAATAGACGCCGTTCTTACGATAACAAAAGTAAAAGGAAGTAAAGTATACTTCAACTTTAAAATGGATCCAAACTATTCCTTCGATGCTGGAAAAATTAAACTATATGTAGATGGAGAAGAACAAGGCTTAGGAGTTGACATTAATGTTAGTAAGGCAGTTACAGCAACAGGATGGAATTCAAGTTTAGAATACACATATGGAAGTGAAATTACATTAAGATTAGAAGAAGCAACACATAATGGAGTACAAATAAATAATGTAATAGAAGCTAAATTCAGAAATTATTAAAAAAGAAAAGGAGGGGAAAGAGTATGGAACAAATATTAGTAGCTACCGTAAATAGTATCGGACTAATGTTAGGTTTAACATTCTTAGGATTAGGTCTAGGAATTGGAATCTTAGGATCAAAAGTAGCAGAAGCAGTTGGTAGAAACCCAGAAACAAAAAGTGATATTGTACATTCAATTATGACAATTCTAATTGTTTTAGCAATATTCTTACTATTATTGTTTGCTTTTGTATTCTTATTATTATTTTATAATCCTTTAACAGTGTAGGTGAATTATGTTAGAATTAATTATACCAGCAGTCATTATAGTCGTAATCATGTTTGGTTTTGCAATTTTTATGTTAAAAAATATTGTAAAAAGAATTAATCAAAATACAAAAAAATATTTTGTAGACAAATTACAAGATTTCGACTATATGATTGCAGAGAAAGAAAAAGAAATAGAAATTTTAAATAAAAAAATAGAAAAATTAAGAAAAGCTAAGGAAAATAGTGACGATGAAGTAGTTGTTCAAGTTCATAAAAAACAAGAGTCAAGAGAGCAAATTGTTTATGATATTCCTACTCCACAATATAGAGAAGAAACATTCTTTAGAACTTATAAAACATTAAACAAAGAATTTGATATTAATGATGAAAAAGTTTTAAAAGAATTTATTAAAGAACATAAGAGTGAATATGAAGAAGAGTATCAATTATTAGAGAACTTTAAAAACTACTTTACAAAGAATGCCATTTATGAATGCTTAACATTAACAAGTGAAGAGCAATTAGATCTAGTAAAAAGTGTTATGAACGAAAAAGATAAAAAATACATAGAACCACTAATTCAAAAAATAAAAGTATTTAGTGTAGTAGAATTACTAGAACAAATAAAAGAAAGAATGGATAAAATAAATCCAACCATTTACGTATATGTTGGTAGAGAAAATGTAAACTATGACTACTTAGGATCTAATATAAAGACAAAATTATTTAAGAATATGTCGAAAGGTATTATGATAGAATACCAAGATAAAATATATGATTATAGCATATAAAGAAAAGGGTGAAATAATGAGTACACATATTAATAATCTGGTAGAAGACAAATTGAAGAAGATTAAAGAAGAAAAAAATGTGTTTGACACAGGAAAAGTAATAAGACTAAAAGATTATATTATTGAAGTATCTGGGCTTGAAAATGTTGCTTTTTTTGAAAAAGTAATTATTCGAGGAAAAGGTATGGGATATGTTAACGAAATAAAAGAAAACTCAGTAACAGTAGCTGTTGTAAAAGAAACGAGCCCAATTGAAATTGGAGATACCGTAAATACAACTGGAGAAAGATTTCGTGCGATTTTTGCAGAAGAGGCAATGGGAAGAGTAACTGACCTTTTTGGAATTGATTTATTAACAGGAAGAGCTTTCGAAAAATTTAAATATATTGATATCGAAAGACCAATCGTTCCTATTATGGATCGTACAGCAGTAAATCGCCCAATGCAAACAGGAGTTGCAGGAATTGACCTAATTTATCCAATCGGAAGAGGACAAAGACAATTAATTATTGGAGATAAGAAGACAGGTAAAACACAACTTGCTTTAGATGCTATTGTTAATCAAGGAAAAATTATAAAAGAAAAATCAAACAAAAATGATATTGTATGTATTTATATTGCAGTAGGAAAGACGAAAAAAGAAATTAAAAATATTTACAATGAATTATTAAAAAGAAATGCACTTTCCTATACTACAATTGTAGCTGCAACAAATGATGATAAAACAACAGTACTAAGTTTAATTCCATATGTAGGACTTTCGATTGCAGAAGAATATATGGATCAAAAGAAAGATGTATTAGTTGTTATCGACGACTTAAAACGTCATGCAGAAGCTTATCGTGAGATCAGCTTGGTATCAAATAAAGCACCAGGTAGAGAAGCATATCCAGCAGATATCTTCTTCTTACATTCAAGATTATTAGAAAAAGGATGCCAACACAAAAATGGAGGATCAATAACCATTCTTCCAATTGTTGAAACAAAAGGTGGAGATATTACAGATTATATTTCTACAAATATTATTTCAATTACCGATGGACAAATTGTACTTTCGGAAAATCAATTTAGAAAAGGACAAAAACCAGCGATCAATTATGGTATTTCGGTATCAAGACTTGGAGGAGCAGTTCAAACACCAGAAATGAAAAAATTAGGTGCTAATATTAGACGTGAGTTATTAAGTTACTTGGAAACAAAAGAAGTATATGAGCTTGCTAATATTGATGAAATGAGTCCTGAGTTAAGAGAAAAAATGAGAAAAGGAAAAGAAATCGAAAAGGCATTAAGACAACATAAATTTAGTCCACTTTCTCAAGAAGAAATACAAGAAAGATTTAAAGCGTTAGGTGAGGATGCTAAATGAGAATAAAAAATGTAGTAAAAGTAATGAATTTCCATTCATTATTAAGAGTAGACTCAGCAAGAAGAATAGCAGAAAGATATTTTGGATATGAAAAAGAAATTACAGATTTTGCAGATAACATCCTAAATAATCGAAATTTAATTTTAGACAAAAAAGTTATAAAATTAAATAAAAAAGATAAACCATTAAATGTTTATATCGGAAACGATTTAGGATTTTGTGGTAACTTTAATACCAATGTAAATGATTTAGCAAGAAAAGACGATGGCATTGATAAAATTATTATTGGAAAGAAAATTATTCAAGGGAAAGAAAATGTACTTCTTTCTATGACGAAAGAAGAATATCCAGATTATGTACCACAAATAGAAGCAATTCTATATGATGCAATTCAAGAAGCTAAATATAGCGAAGTAAATTTAATTTATAATCATTATTATAATATTAGCCATATCGAATTGGTTAAGAAAAAAATATTACCAATCGATCAATTAAAAGAAAAAGAAAAGAAAGAAGAAAAACATCATATCGAAGATTTCGTAATCGAGGGTGATATTAATAGTATTTTAAGAAATATTATTGTATTATATTTATCTTACGAAATTAAAATTGCAACAGAAAATAGCTTTGCTTCTGAAAACATTATGAGACAAACAATTACAAAAGAATCCTTGAAAAAATTAGATGAGATAGAAGCGGAAAATGTAAGAAAAGAAAGAAAGATAAGAAATAATAAAAACTTCAAAAAAGTAATTGAAAACTTCACGAATCTAACTTTTAAAGATGAAGAATAATGAAAGGTGTAGATAGAACGATGGAAAAAACTACAAAAGCAGTTAAGAATAAAGCCAATGAGAAAAAAACAAATGTGAATGCAAGTGAAAATAAAATTAGCGAAGATAAAATCATTGGAAAAATTATAGGAATATCAGAATTAAATGTAAAAATATTATTATTTGAAAATAATGTAAAAATTAATGATATTTTAGTTTATCGAGAAGGTGACGAAGTTCGTAAATTCGAAGTAGTTCAAATCGATAATAATATTGCATCTACAGTACCTTTTGATAGAGTAATCGGCTTAAAGAAAGGTGGATCCGTAGAATTGCAAGAAGGAGGATTAAAAATACAATATTCTGATGAAATATTAGGAAAAGTATTTAATCCTTATGGAGGCTTAATTGATCATTCCACGATCAAAAAAGTACAAGAAAGAAATGTATATAGTAGAAAATTATCTTTTAAAGAAATCAATATTAATAATGAGCCATTATGGACAGGAATTAAAGCATTAGACTTTTTTGCACCATTACAAAAAGGATTTAAGATGGGACTTCTAGGGGGAGCTGGTGTAGGAAAAACAGTTTTAATTAAAGAAATTATTAATAATGTATATAAAAGATTAAAATCCAACGCAGTATTTATTGGAATTGGAGAACGTTCTCGTGAAGGAAAAGAATTAATTGACGAGATGGAAGAATCAAAACTATTAGACAAAATGTCGATGGTATTTGGTCAAATGGGTGAAAATCCATGCTCTAGATCAAAATCTGTATATAGTGGTTTAACACTTGCAGAATATTTAAGAGATGAAAAAGACCAAGATGTGTTAGTATTTATCGATAATATTTATCGTTTTATACAAGCAAAATCAGAAATCTCAACAGAAATGAAGAGAGTTCCAATTGAAAATGGATATCCAACAACAATGGTTTCTGATATTACAGATGTAGAAGAAAGAATTAACTCTACCGAAAATGGATCTATTACATCTTTCCAAGCAATTTATATTCCAGCAGATGATATCACAGATGAAGCGGTACAAGCAGTAACCACTCACTTGGATGGACAAGTTGTTCTTGATCGTAAAGTTGCAGAAAAAGGTTTATATCCTGCAATTAACGTATTTAAGACAAACAGTAAATCTGTAGATCCAGAAATAGTAGGAGAAAAGCACTATGAATTAGTACAAGAAACATTAAGATATTTAGCAAGATATGAAGAACTAGAAGAAATTATTGCAGTACTTGGAATTGACGAATTATCTGAAGAAGATAAAATGATTTTCTTCCGTTCAAGAAAACTTAGAAATTACTTTACCCAACCAATGTTTGTTTCCGAAAACTATACAGGAATCAAAGGTGTTATGGTAGATATCAAGGATACATTAATCGATGTAGAAGCAATCATCAATGGAGAATATGACGATGTTGATGAAAGCAAATTATTATTTAGAGGTAGTTTACATGAGTAAAGAAAAAATAGAAAATGTGACAGAAAAAGAAGGTACAAAAATTAATGTAAAAATTTTAAATATAAAGAATGGACTTACAGAGTATAATAATGTTAAAATAATAAAAGTAAAAAGTGAAAAGTATAGTATTGTAATTATGGAAGACTACTTACCAGTAATAGGAGAAGTAGAAGGTGATGTGGAAATAATTACAGAAGATAATATCGTGAAATTTAAAGATATTGTTGGATACTATATGCATAAACATAACCAATTTAAATTATTTATAAAAGAGGAATAAAATGTTAGAAACAATATTATACCAATTAAGTAAAATATCAGGGGTTTTGATTATATTTTTAGTTGTTGTTATGTTAGTTAGTTTCATATTGTATAAAATGACTAAAAAATTTAACATACACAAAAAAAGTGTTATGTTATGCGGAATGCTAACTAGTTTAAAAAATACGCAACTAATTATGATAACAGCAATTATCATAAGAACATTTCTTGTTATGTTTACAGCAATATTTTACACGAAAAATATTTTATTATATTTAATCATGATTATACTATCTTCACTTGTTTATGCAATCTTTCATTATCGAAAAGCAATTTTCGAAATCATTAGTACAAGCGCACAAATAATCGCTTTGTATTTAATTCATATATTAAGTAATTATATGATTGAAGTAAGTAATGATCCTTATGTATTAGCAATTAAGATTTGTTTAATTATATTTATCATTATGTATGCATCTTATTTCTTCTTAAAGAATTTTGAAGATGTGATTACAAAGGAGAAAAGGAGAAAGAAATATGAAGAAGGATAATACAGAAAAAGAAAATAAAAAACAAGAAGAAATGCTTCAAGAAAATGAGCAAAAAACAGAAGTGAAAGAGAACGAATTAAATGTTACAGAAGAAATAACAGAAGAAGCAAACAAGGAAGAAAAGAATAAAAAAGATTCAAAAGAAAAAAAGTCTAAAAAAGATAAAAAACAAAATAAAGAGGAAGACAAACAAGAAGCTGATGAAGAAATAGATGAGGAGGAAGACGTTGAAGATCAAGAAGAAACTTCTACTCCAAAACGAGAAAAATCAGAAATCGAAAAAAAATTAGAAGAAGAAAAAGAAGCATTAGAAGAGAAAAAGAAAATAAGAAACAATACCATTAGAATGATTATTGTATTAGCTTTAATTGTAATTGTGGTAGTAGTTATTTTCTTTGTAAAAGGATTGGATACTACAACAACAGAAGATCATAAATTTTATCAATATTTTGCAGGAAAGAAAGTAGAATATACTGGTTCTCTAACCTTTACAAGAAAAGAGGGAATTACAGAGTTAGCGGCAAAAGATAAAAAGGTTATGCTAGATTCTACACCAGTATATTATGGAGATGTTGAAGGAAAAGCAATGTTCCCAGAAGATATGGCAATTATTTATCCAAAACAAAATGGATTAATGAATAAAGTAAATCACTTCTCTAGTGTAATAAAAGAGGGAGAATCTACTTATTTAGAATTGAATACAACAACATCTACAAATAAAAAGTTAGTAGAAAATGCTTTATTATATGATGGATCGGATTTATATTTCTTCTTAGAAAATACAACAATTACAGTGAATGGACAAGACTACGAAGTAACACCATTATCTTATGTAATTGTAAGATATCGTGAAAATGTAGAAATCTACAATAAAGAAAAGGATGAATATACTGTAATTGAAACTCCAGATCAAGATGTATATGCAAAAACAGCAGACTATACAATTAACATGAGTATTGATGCATTACAAGCCGGAGAAAAAGAACAATTATTAATAAAAAGTATTGATAAACTACAAAATATAGAAGAAAATGTAGAAAAATAAAAACAAAAGAAAAAATGAACGAGTCGTTCATTTTTTTTCGGGATTAAGGGACGGTTCTAAAATCCCTCTTTTTCGGGATTTTGGGGCAGACCTACTTTAAACAAAAATAGAGAATCTAAATTTTTAAGAAAAAAACAAGTGGAATAAAAAAGAAATATAAAAGTACTTTACAAAAAAAGAAAAAAGCTTTAAGATAAAAATAGAGAAAAATGTTCGAATAAAAAGAGCAAAAGAGAAAAAAGCAAAGGGTGAAGGAAAAATGCAAAAGATAGTAAGACGTGAAAGCCTTGGTGCTGTACACACACACACACACACACACACAAGTAATTTAAAGAAAGAAGAAAAAAGAGTAGGAGAAAATTCTGCTCTAAAAGTGATGGAAAAAGACAGACAGAAAAAAGGAGAAAACTTT
>DVNH01000005.1 GCA_018714565.1 Candidatus Merdicola faecigallinarum
CTAACTACATTTAACTTTATAGCAAGTTCTTCTTGTGAAAGCCCTTTAGATTTTCTTATTGATTTAATGTTTTCTTTTAACATTTTACAACAACTCCTTTCTTTACTAAAACAATTATATAAAGAACAGTCTGTTGCTACAAGCAATGCTTATTAACATTTTAAATTTATTTCTGCAAATTAACATTTTATTCTTACTCATTCATATATTTTAATTTAAAAAATACCTTTATTATATTTTAGTTGAGCGTGAATTATAAAAATCAAGCCAACCCTATTAGCGATATCAATTAATTTTACTGTTATTTAAATCAAAATATCTAATACAATTTTTGATTTTGTATTATTCTATTTTGTTGAGTTTCTTAAGATTTTACTTTTTAACTCATCAAATACATTTATACTCTTAATATGCCTCATTTTACTCAGTTCTTCAATATTAACCCACTTTGCTGTTTTCGCATATTCCTTTTCATCTTCATCAAATCCTTCATTTGAAATTTTTCCGTCAACTATTTTAACTAAATAATAAATTAAATAGCTTTGATAATCTTTATTCTTTTTTGTGTGATGAAAAAACGATGTATATATATTTAATAATTCAATTGGTTCTACTAAATATCCAGTTTCTTCCTTTACTTCACGTACTAAAGTATCAATATGCGTTTCTCCTTTTTCAACAGTACCACCAGGAAAACCATATCCATCATATTGCGGAGAAATTAATATTTTTCCATTTTCTATTGCAATTCCATAAACATGTACAGAAAGTTCTAATTTATTTACATCTGCTACATATTTATTATTATAAACATCATAGGTTGCAATTTTTTCCATTTCCATACCCCAGTTCTATTTCATTTTTTTAAATTTTTTAAGCAATATATTAACTATTATTTTTATTATGAAATTTTTTCAAAAATCTCCAAAATGCCTATTTTTCTATATTTGTCTTAATTTATAGACAACAAACTTATTTTGGTTTATAATTAAAACTTTTTAAAAACGATTTTTAGGCTTCATAAATTTATTTTATTTATTGTATCACCAGTAACACAATACGCATTTATTCCTAACTTTTTGGCAGCATCAACATTAACTTGACTATCATCAAAAAAATATATAGAACTAGAAGAGACACCTAAATCTTTAATCATTTCTATATATATTTCATCATCTGGTTTCATTAAATGCATTTGATACGATAAATATAAATTATCAAATTTACTAATATCATATTGTGTAGAAAACCATTCAAAGTCTATTTTTCTTAAATTAGATAGCATACATACTTTTTGTTTCTCTTTTTTCAGTCTATCTATTAGCTCAACTGTATTTTTGAATAATCCGTTTCTGATTGGTCCAGTAAATATACCAATGAATTCTTCAACATTTTTATCTGATCCTGAAAATTTAAGTATCCTTTTTATGTATTCTTCTGTCGATATAAGACCTCTATGAATATCGTCAGAAGATTTGTCACCTTTGAAATATTCATAAAAATTTTCAAAAGAAACTTTGCATTCTAACATTTCATACAATTTTTTAACACTCATTGGTCTAACTATTACATTTCCTAAATCAAAAACAAATATCTTTTCCATTAAAATTCCTTTCTACAAATTACTATTTGCTTCAGATAATAATTTGATTAATCTAGTATTCTTGTATAATTTTTCTTTGTCAATTTTTTCAATTTATAAAAGATCTATTTCTTCTAATTGATTTAAATACGAGTTTTTTATTAGTTTTCCTTTGTAATACTTATAAACTTTTCCTACCTCAATATTCGTTAGTAATTTTCTTCTAAATACAAAATTTCTTTATTTTGAGACTTAGCATATTCAATTTCGCTTTTCGTACTTTCTCCTATATAGCCATTTACATTGACAACAAAAATAGCATCTGATATTTTTATTTTTTCTTTATGCATCTTGCCCAACATAACTCTTTCTTCTTCAGTACAAGTATTTTTATTATTTGCTGGAAAGATCGGAATTAAAACAACATTTCCTTCTAATTCCATCTGTATTGCTACTTTCAGCATTTCTTCTTTAAATTTTATACTACTACAAATGGTTATTATCTTTGTTTTTTTCTTTGGAATTTTCATAATTGACCTCCTTAATAAATTACCATGTATATGTTTTAATATGCTCATTCACTGTAGCTCTAGGATTTTCAAACTATTGTTTGTATAATATGTTATTTTAGTTTCTTTGTCAATGTTTTTTCTAAAATTAATTGCAAATATGATACATAGAAATCGGGGGAAAGCTAAGCTAGCCTCCCCCTTTTATTCAGAAGTTATATTTATTTCTAAAAGAGCTTGCGAACTTTGAGTAAGTTCTCTATCTGCCCTTCAGAAAGAGTTTGAAAAACTATCTCCAAAGAATCGATAATGCTGGGAGAATCTTCTAAAACTCCCTCATTATCATCCTCATTGATCGCTACCGCAAGCATTAGTCTTATCTCGTTTGAAGAAAAAAAAGTAGGATCATTCATGCAATCCATAATATAATGCATATCAAATATTTGAGCATATCTTTTAATGTCATAACAGGATAATTTTTCATTTGATTTTACATTTTGGAGCACATTTTTTCTAATTTCTTCTACAAAACAAATAAGACGTGCCAATCGTGTAGCTTTCTTCCCCGTTTTTGAACTTCTTGTCATATTGGCTTTCAAAAACTTTATGATTTCTGGAGAAATTTCCTCCTCTTCTTCTTCTCTTATTCCCTGCACAAATGCTATCTCGTGACTTGTTATGTCTTTTTTCTTTCTGTCTATGATGTCGCAACATAATGCAGACATAAGATCTACAAGATTGGGATCTTCTGCAACTCCTTTTGCATACTTCCGAATTTCTTCGATTTCTTCTTTTGCCAGTTCTGTAATTTTCATGTTGATACCTCTCTTTTCCTGTTTTATAATTACTTTATTACAAGTTTATTATATCATATTTACAACATTATGTAAATTCTTGCGAGTTTCTAAGATTTTCTATTTACATCAAAAGGGGCAACTATGCATAAATACACAGTGCCCCTTTTGGTTGGAAATTAATTAATGTTACCGTGGTTCCACTCTTGGAACATTCCTGCAATAGATGCTGCTGTCATTTTCTTCATTAATGTAAAGATGTTTTGTTGAGCAGCTATCGTATCATCAAAATTTTCAAAGATAAGTTCATCCATGAATTCTTTTGGCATCGCTTCTTCATCTGCAAACTGATGCATAAGAACTGTAGACATGAATAAGCCGACTCCCATCGTTTTGAAATAACCTTTATATAAAGTATCATAAATGATATCTAAAGGCCTAAACATCTGCAAGAATAGTTCCGATTCTACAGACACCTCTTTGTAAGAAGTATTTCCTGTCCAAACTCCGATCGTTTCCTTTTTTAGATCCTTTTGGGTATAAACCTTCAGTTCAGACTTCTTGCCTTCAATCGAATTGAAAAGTGCAAATGCACCTAAGACAATATAATCACTCATTGTGTGATTTCTGCTTACACATACATCTGCCTCTTCTTTGCTCTTTACATACCGTATCTTTGCATTCACATATTGTGGGTTCTGAAAAGCATCTTCCACAGTTTTTACGATTTCCTCAAGTTTCATTTTAATTTCCTCCATAAAACTTAGTACATATTAGTACGTTAACGGTTACATATTTATTATACCATATAATCTCATTTACTTCAATTTCAGTATATTTAATTTGCTTTTTAATAAAAATAAATTTGACTTGAAATCTCTTTTAAAATTATCTATAACATGATATGATAACAAATAGAGATACTAAATGGAGATGATAAAAATGATTGAACGAGATAAAAATCCTGAATTCTTAAATTCATTTTTAGATTATACTATGACAATATTAAATAAATCACCGAATACAATAAAAGAATACAATTATGATTTGGCAATGTTTTTAAAATATATAAAAATGCATTTTCATCTAACAAATAAAACAGATTTGAAAGAAATTGAAATTTCAGATTTAACATTAGATACAATTAGAAAAATTGAATTAAATGATATCCACTCTTTCCTGTCTTATTTAACTACTACTTATCGTAGTAAAGCTGCAACAAGAGCAAGGAAAGCTAGTAGTATTCGAGTTTTTTTTAATTATTTATCACAGAAGGCAAATTTAATTGAAAAAAACCCAGCTCAAAACTTAGAAACTCCAAAATTGGAAAAACGTATGCCAAAATATCTTTCTTTAGAAGATAGTAAAAAATTATTAGATGTTACAAATTCGGAAGAGAATAATAAAGAAAGAGATTATGCAATTATTACCCTATTTTTAAATTGTGGAATGCGTCTTTCTGAATTAATCGGAATTAATTTATCGGATATTAATTTTAGTGAAGCGAAAATGACAGTTGTCGGAAAAGGTAATAAAGAACGCACGATTTATTTAAATAAAGCTTGTATGAGAGCAATTCAATCCTATCTTGATGTTAGACCCAAAGAAGGAATCAAATATGATTCTAAAAATGCACTATTTTTAAGCAAAAGACGTGAGCGAATTAGCACAAGAATGGTTCAATATATTGTAGAACGAGAATTGAAAAAAGCCGGTTTGGATACCAAAAAATATTCTGTTCATAAACTAAGGCATACTGCTGCTACTTTAATGTATCAATATGGAAATGTAGATATTCGTGCTTTACAAGAGATCTTAGGTCATGAAAGTATATCAACCACAGAAATATATACTCATGTTGCAAATGAACAAGCAAGAAATGCTTTAGAAGATAATCCTCTGGCAGATTATCAATAAATAGATGGATAATCTGCAATAAAAAGAGTCAAAATGCAAAATAATTTGTAATTTGACTCTTTTTATTACGTAGGAAATTTCGTCAGAAATTTCTGGAGTAACAAGGTTAAGTTTCTTTAGTCTGTGCGATTGCGAAGCAATCTGTACATGTGGCGAAGCCACTTTTCTTATTATGTGTATAAGTAATAGGATGATAATTTAATAAGTTGGAATAAATAATTCTTGACCTATTTTTAACTCACTATTATTTAATTGATTTTTTTCTTTTATATCAAAGACAATTTCTCTTATAGAAAAATCATCGTAATATTCATTATTTTGTTTTTCTTCCGTTGCTATGCTCCATATGGTGTCCCCATCTGATGCGTATATTTTTTTATATGTTAATTTTTCGTAAGAAAATGTTGTTTTTGAAAAAAGACAAATGATACATACTCCAATTAAAATGATCAAAGAATTTCTGATGGCTACTTTTTTTATTTTATTTAAATTTTTTAGTCTCATAATTTTTCCTCCTTACGAACAAGTTTTTGTTTCTTGATTATTATCATACTAGAACAATTGTTCTTTGTCAATAGTTTTTTTTAAGAACTTTAAATTTCTTCAAATTATTAATTACATTGTAGTTTAAGTCGAATTATGTTATAATATAAATTATGACATAGTATAAAAATATTATTACATTTTGGAGGTTATATGAGAATTTTACCATTCAAAAAAAATTTAAATAGAGCACAACAATATAATAGAATAAAAGAAAAATCGGAACCTTTCTATATTAATAAATTCTTAGTTCGTATCCATCGCTTAGTTCAAGAAAAGAAACAAGAAAATCCTAAAATTACAATGGAAGAATTAAAAGATTTTCTCGATTCTTTTACTGATAAAATGATTAAAACCGTATTTCTAAATACATATGCTTTAAATACTGGCTTAGAACGTAGTACCTGTATTTATTTAAAAGAACATCCTGAAATAACAGATAGCCTTATGAACGATATTGATAAAAATCATCTATCTACCTCTCATGAACATTTCGAGTCGCAGGGAAATCCTATAGACGACCGAAAAGAATTTTTATTGGTACTAAGTAAGCAAATGCCAGAAATATTAGAACAATATGATAGGTATTTTTCAGAAGATATTATAAAAATCTTAAATTCTTCAACTCTATCGCCTCAGGATAAACTTTCACAAATTTCAGTACATACTAAAAGGAACATTTTGCCACAATATCGAAAAACAATTTTAGATGGCGCAAGAGTCAATTTGTACGGAATAAAAGCCTTTTTGCCAATAGAGCAAGAATTTATAGAAAACGATTTAAGACAAGAACTAATTGAATCTACTTCAGCAATTGTAGAAAATTTAAATACTTTAGGTTTAATTGATAGTTATCAAAGTATTTTCAAGTCACAAATGCATTCAATGGGATTGGATGGATTTGTGCCAGAATCTCAAGAAATATTAACTGCTTTATCTGAAAATTATTTAAAAAATTGCTCTATTGAGGAACTTTCTTCTCTTAATGCTTTTTGGGTAAATCGCTATTCAAAAGAATTAGATACTTATGCAGAAGCGATGTTTGCTATTTATCAATTTGATTTACTTCCTAGAATGTTTTCAGAAAATCTTCCTTTAGAGAATCAAGAGAGATCTGAAAAAGAATATGTCGAAACCAAAGATTTGCAAACAATGTTACTAAAATTAGAATTGTTTTATTTTCCAGCGGAGCACTTTTTTTCTGAGCAAGAAGCAATCATTGATGCGAAAGATCCTTCTAAAGATGAATTATCGCAAGAAGAAATTGAAGGTGGCTTTATTCGATTTTCTTATGAACCTTTTATTGAAGAAATGAAGAAAGCTTATAAAACTCCTTATACAGATTTCTTTTCAAAAGAATTACCAAATAATCCAAATGATATAGAAACTGATTTAAATCAATGTTTGCAATTACAAAATGCAATACACTGTGCAAAAATAAGTAAAGATGAGCTTATTTCCATCACATTATTAACCTCAGAAAAAGAAGATTCCCCTTCTAATATTGGTATTATTTTAGATGATATCAGTGAAGATGGAACCTATGCAGATATTCCTATTTTTGTTGGTATTGCAAAAGATTCCCATACAACAGCACCTCTAAGATTACATTTTAGACGAGATGTTCTTGCTGATTTTCTAGAATCTTATACCGGAAATACTATGCTTCAAATCTATAAAGGAAGCGAAGATTTTACTTCTCCAAATGGAAAAGCATTATCAACTCCAGTTATGTTACCTTTTACAAAGAAAATGGAAAAATATATAAAGACTGCAGATAAAAAAGATTCTAAAATTCGTACAAATAACAATGCAAAATACCTTTCTCATATTAATTTCTTGAGAGATCCAAAAAGAATTCCTCCTCATCTAAAAACTTCTACAGTTGATGAACTAGGAAGAAAAGTAGATGTCTTTTCTCCTCGCTATATTGATGTGAAAACAGGATTTATTTTCGAAAAAGTAAATGGAGAGTTTTTAAGAGTATCTCCTACTCCAATTAAGAACCGTAAAGGAGATGAAGCAGATGGCCGTGATGAATAAGCTTATTTTAAAAGAATTAATTTATAAAAGAGACTATGTAAAAGCAATTAATCTCTTAAATACTAAAATTAAAGAGATTTTAGTAAAACGTATTCAATCTTTTCTTCCTGGCTATCAATATTGTAATATGAAAGATTTACAAAAGAAATGTTTTCTTTATTTGGGAGATTTAGAACAAGAGATTTGTGTACAACTCTACGATTTTCATTTTTATGAATTTCCAAAAGATTTTGAATTAAAAGAATTAATGGAGATATATAAAAAATTAACAGATTAAAAAAGTAGTTTTACATACTAATTAATTTAATAGCAAATAGTAAAAATAAAACCAGTTACAAAGTATTCATACTTGTAATTGGTTTTATTTTTTATCTTTATTCATAAGTAAAATTATTTTCAACAAGATAATCGAACTATTTTATCAAATTCATAATAAAATGGGTTGAATCTGATCTCCGTCTAATGCCAACTCTGTAGTTGGTATTAGGTATTCTGGATCAAATACTAGTGATCTAGGCTTTGTAATTGGATTATCCTGCCTAAATGGAATGAAATAATAATGCCTTCTATTTAATAAAGTTCCAATATTCATAGCAGATCCAGATAATCCATCATTAGTAGAAATTCCTATCACAACAGGATTATCATTTCTTAAATGAGATTTGATTGCCATTGTTCCGAGGTGTATCAATAATTGAATTTGCAAGTTTAGCAATTGTATTTCCAGAACATGGTGCAACAATCATAATATCCGTTAAATGATTTGGACCAATTGGCTCTGCTCCTTGAATTGTATGAATAATTTCTTTTTGGGTTATATGCTCTATCTCTTCTATATATTCAGCTGCCTTTCCAAATTTTGTATCCATTTGATAGCTGTTAAATGACATAATTGGAAGAATATCGGCTCCTTTTTCTATTAATTCCTTTAGTTGCGGAATTGTTTTTTTAAAGGTACAAAATGAACCAGTAAAAACAAATCCTATTTTTTTTCCTTCTATTTTCAATTTATCAACTCCTTTCTTTTTCATTTCTTTATATATAATATGACTTTATGTAAATTTTGCACTTAATAAAATCAATTTTTCAAACCAATTCTACATAAAAATGCAATATAAGTTGTTTTTTTTCTAAAAAGTTGATAAAATAGTAATACTTTTTATTACGTAGGAAATTTCGTCAGAAATTTCTGGAGTAACAAGGTTAAGTTACTTTAGTCTGTGCGATTGCAAAGCAATCTGTACATGTGGCGAAGCTACTTTTCTTATAGAAAAATAAAGGAGGAACTATTTTGAAATCAAATGAATTAATTTTAATTTTAGATTTTGGTGGACAATATAATCAATTAATCGCAAGACGTGTTCGTGAATGTAATGTTTATTCTGAAGTGGTACCATACCACATTTCAATTGAGAAAATCAAAGAAAAAAATCCAAAAGGAATTATTTTTACAGGAGGGCCAGCTAGTGTATATAATGAAGAAAGCCCTATGTGTGACAAAGCAATTTTTGAATTAGGCATTCCGATTTTAGGAATTTGCTATGGAATGCAATTAATGACTCACTTATTAGGAGGAACAGTATCAAAAGCTAACAAACGTGAATATGGAGCAACTTCTGTTTGCATTACCCCTTCCTCCCCTTTATTTAACGGATTCCAAGAAATCAATACTTTTTTAATGAGTCATACTGATTTTGTGGAAAAAGTTCCAGAAGGTTTTTCAGCAATTGGTAATACGGATCATTGCCCTATTGCTGCTATGCAAAATGAGAATAAAAAGTTATACGGAATTCAATTCCATCCAGAAGTAAATCTTTCTGAAAATGGAACACAAGTTATTTCCAATTTCTTATATCAAATATGTGGTTGCAAAGGAGACTGGAAAATGTCTTCCTTTACAAAAGATTCTATTGTAGCTTTACGAGAAAAAATTGGTGATAAAAAAGTTTTATGTGCTCTATCTGGAGGAGTTGATTCTTCTGTTGCAGCTGTTTTATTACATAAAGCTGTTGGTAAAAATCTTACTTGCATCTTTTTAGATCACGGTCTTTTAAGAAAAAATGAAGGTGACGAAGTAGAAAATATTTTCCGCAATCAATTTGATATTAATTTAATTCGAGTAAATGTACAAGATCGTTTTTTATCAAAACTTTCTGGAATAATAGATCCTGAGCAAAAAAGAAAAATAATTGGAGAAGAATTTATTCGAGTATTTGAAGAAGAAGCAAAAAAAATCGGAGCAGTAGATTTCTTAGTACAAGGAACAATTTATCCTGATGTAATTGAAAGTGGTCTTGGAAAAGGAGCAGTTATTAAAAGCCACCATAATGTAGGAGGGCTCCCTGATCATGTAGATTTTAAAGAAATTGTAGAACCTCTAAGAGACTTATTCAAAGATGAAGTAAGAAAAGTTGGTTTAGAGCTAGGTATTCCAGAAAACTTAGTATTTAGACAACCTTTCCCAGGACCAGGTCTTGCAATAAGAATCATTGGAGATATTACGGAAGACAAATTAAATATCTTAAAAGATGCTGATCTTATCTTTAGAGAAGAAGTCGAAAAAGCAAATTTAGGAAAATCCATTAACCAATACTTTGCGGTTTTAACAAATTTGAAGTCTGTTGGTGTTATGGGAGATGAAAGAACTTATGATTATACAGTTGCTTTAAGAGCTGTAGAAACGACTGATTTTATGACAGGTGTTTGGAGTAAAATTCCTTATGAAGTTTTAGAGAAAGTTTCTAGTCGAATTGTAAATGAAGTAAAACATGTAAACCGTGTTGTTTATGATATTACCTCAAAACCACCAGCAACAATTGAGTGGGAATAAGATACGAAAAAAGAAACGATGCCCATAACTGGCATCGTTTCTTTTTACTCAACTCAAAACTACGACATTTTCTAGAATGACTACTGGTACTTTAGAATATTTTAACTTGTTAGCACACATAAACACATTCCAACCATCTAGAAGGACGTGATTTGAAGAAACAACAATTGGCTTGGGAAAATGACCATATTTTTTGATAAAATTCATATATTTATCATACCGCTTTCCAAGAATTCTAGTACCAAAGGATGGAACAAGGATTTCTGATAGATTCATTGTTGTAACCCATTCTTTCGGTATATCAAATCCTTTTAACAAACGCATATGTTCTTTTCTAGTAATCATTTCCTCCCGATATCTTGCTCTTTCTTTTTTGGTACGCAGATCATTATATTCAATAAATTCTTCTGTAGTTAAATTACTTTTCCTTGAATTACAGTCAGAACATGATGGAATTAAATTATTTGTAATAGTAATTCCTCCATAATCTACTGGATACATATGATCTATTGTCATCTTTTTGCTTTTAAAATTCTTATTACAATAATAACAATAGTGCTTTCCAAAAATTGCATAAGTAAGATCATACATTAATTTTTCAAAGCCAAAATTTCCTTCCATGTATAGCACATCATTCCGCACCTCTACTTTGCAGTCAGAGCGTTTGTAATAAAATTGCTGGGGTAATTCTAAAATCATAGAAGACCTCCTTTATAGCGATTATAGTTTTCTATGGCTCGTTGTACTCGAAATGGATCTAATTCAGCATCTTGCACTATTAATTTAGCAAATAGATCAGGTATCTCTCCTTCTTCTATCACTTTTAGCTGATATTCTGTTTGATAAAAAATTGATGTCATTTCTACATTTTCGAATTGTAAATGAACTTCCACTGTATCGTATGGATCATCTTCTGATGCCATATAAAAAATGCCTTTCATTAGAAATCCATTCTGAAGAGTTAGCTCACATTCAAAAGTATCTTGTGTTAAGATTCCAAAAATCCGATTTTCTGCAACATCTACCATTAAGAGTCCATCACTATAATATATATCTGGAATAACAAATTCTATATTTAATGCCAATATTTCATTTTCCATATTTGTATATCCTCCTTCTATTATATTCATAATTATAGGTTAATCAGTTACATTTTTTATAATATATCATCGTTTTATGTTAAATTCAACATTTTTTAAGTTTTATTTATAATTTTCGTCAATTTCCTTTAGAATAACATCATGCGCTTTTCCTTCTGAAATACTTACCTCAGAAACTAATGTTAATCTTGCTTTTTCGTGTAATTCTGGAATTGTAATCGCACCACAATTACACATTGTTGATTTTACTTTTGCCATAGTGATTGCTAAATTATCTTTTAAACTTCCAGCATATGGAATATAAGAATCTACTCCTTCTTCAAAAGAAAGTTTACTTTCTCCTCCCATATCATATCTCTGCCAGTTTCTTGCACGGTTTGAGCCTTCTCCCCAATACTCTTTTACATAATTGTTTCCTTTTTTCACTAAACGGGTTGGGCTTTCATCAAATCTTGCAAAATATCTTCCCATCATAACAAAATCCGCTCCAAGTGCTAGTGCAATTGTAATATGATGATCATGAACAATTCCACCATCAGAACAAATTGGAATATAAATTCCTGTTCTTTCAAAATATTCATCTCTTGCTTCTACAACATCAATTAAGCTACTAGCTTGTCCTCTACCAATTCCTTTTGTTTCGCGAGTAATACAAATCGATCCTCCTCCTACTCCAACTTTAATAAAATCTGCTCCTGCTTCTGCTAAATAATAGAAACCTTCTTTATCAACAACGTTTCCAGCACCTATTTTTACAGAATCACCATATTTTTCTCTCACATAATCAATTGTTCTTTTTTGCCAAATAGAGAATCCGTCAGAAGAGTCCATACAAATTAAATCAACACCTGCTTCTACTAAAGCTGGTATTCTTTCTTCATAATCTCTAGTATTAATACCTGCACCAACAATATAACGTTTATTTTCATCTAATAATGAATTTGGATTATTTTTCCTTTCTTCATAATCTTTTCTAAAAACTAAATATTTTAGGTTACCTTCTTTCGTAAGAATAGGAAGACAGCTGATTTTATGTTTCCAAATCATGTCATTTGCTTCTGCTAAACTAATTCCTTCTTCCGCCCAAATTGAATTCTCTTTTGAAGTCATGAATTTATCAATGGTTTCCTCTTGATTATCTCTTGAAATACGATAGTCTTTATCTGTTACTAAACCAATATATTTTCCATTTGCAGTTCCATCATCTGTAATAATAACAGTAGAATGTCCTGTTCTTTTTACTAATTCTAATGTTTCCTTTAATGTTGCTGTGCTTTTTACATTAGAATCACTAATAACAAATCCTGCTTTATGTTTTTTTACATGATATACCATTTTAGCTTGATTTTCTATGGATTGTGAACCATAAATAAAGGCTACTCCACCTTCTCTTGCTAAAGCAATTCCCATTTCTTCTCCTGAAACGGATTGCATAATAGCAGAAACAACAGGTAAGTTTGCATAATATTTTGCTTCTTCCCCTTTTTTGTATTTTACAAGTGGTGTTCTTAATGATACATTAGATGGAATGCATCTTTCATCTGTTAAATTTGGTAATAATAAAAACTCGTTAAATGTTCTTGAAATATCTTCTAAGATTTTTGCCATTTTTTTCACTCCTTTTAATTACTATTAATTATAATATTATATATGGAGATTGTTTTTTACGCAAGAGATTTTAAAAATATTGTAATTCGATACCTCCTATGTCACAATAGCAAATATAAAAATAATGAACAAATAACAGAAGAAGACCTCTCGTGGATATATTTAATATAGTCCATGGGAGGTTTTACCATTTATCCATAATAAATTATTTTGTCAATTCTAGTGTTTCTTTCGCTATCATCAATTCTTCATTTGTTGGTACTACATATACCTTTATTTTAGAATTGTCAGAAGAAATTAATTTATCTTCTCCTCTTGTTTGATTTCTTTCATCATCAATCTCAACACCTAAGAATCTTAAGTTTTCACAAATTCCTTTACGAATATTTACTTGATTTTCTCCAATTCCTGCTGTAAAAATCATTGTGTCAAATCCATTCATTGCAACTGCACATTTTACAATTTGACTTGCTACTAAGTAATTATGTGCTTTAATTGCAAGAATAGCTCTTTCATTTCCTTCAGCAGCTGCAGCTTCAATATCTCTACAATCTTGACTTACTCCAGATAGTGCTAAAATTCCGGATTCTTTATTTAAAATTCTTTCAATTTCATCCGCAGATAAATTTTCTTTTTTCATTAAAAATGTAATAATAGAAGGATCAATATCACCAGATCTTGTTCCCATTGGTATTCCTGCAAGTGGTGTAAGTCCCATACTTGTCTCTACTGATTTTCCATTTTGAATTGCACAAATACTTCCCCCTTGACCTAAATGGCAAGAAATGATTTTCATATC
This sequence comes from Candidatus Merdicola faecigallinarum, assembly GCA_018714565.1. Classification (GTDB taxonomy): domain Bacteria; phylum Bacillota; class Clostridia; order TANB77; family CAG-508; genus Merdicola; species Merdicola faecigallinarum. The sequence goes on from DVNH01000005.1 coordinate 13,726, forward strand.
TTCAATTGGTCTGTTTTCTAATTTTGCAACCTGCTGAGATACATATTGGTGTGAAGTTCCATGAAAACCATATTTACGTATTCCATATTTTTCATAATAACGATATGGAATTGGATAAATATAATGTTCCTTTGGCATTGTTTGATGAAATGCTGTATCAAATACAGCTACCATCTTTTTATTTGGCATTGTTTTTTTGCATGCTTCAATTCCTAAAATTGCTGCTGGATTATGAAGTGGTGCAAGGCTTGCACACTTTTTAATTTCTTCTATTACTTCATCATTAATTAAAACTGCTTCTTTGAATTTTTCTCCACCATGAACAACACGATGACCAATACTTGTAATTTCATCTAAACTATCGATTACTTTATATTCTGGATTTAATAATTGCTCTAATGAGAAAGAAATTGCTTCTTCGTGGTTATCTACTGGATGTTCTAAACGAATCTTTTTATCTCCTACTTTATGTGTTAAAAAAGAATTTCCTTCTTTAATTCTCTCATAAGTTCCTTTTGCCATTACTTCTTCTGTTTCCATATTAATTAATTGGTATTTTAAAGAGGAACTTCCACAATTTAATACTAATATTTTCATTCTAATTTTCTCCTTTTTTTACTAATTTTAAAGTTTCTTTCGCTATCATTAGCTCTTCGTTCGTTGGAACAATGTATACTTTTACTTTAGACTCTTGAGAAGAGATTTCTCTTTCCTCTCCTTTTACATTATTCTTTTCTAGATCTAGTTTTACCCCTAAGAAAGTAAGATGACTGCAAATTGCTTCTCTTGCTTCTAATCCTTTTTCTCCTACTCCAGCAGTAAAAGTAATTACATCGACTCCTCCCATTGCAACAGCACACCTTGCAATATAACATGCAACTAAATAATTATAATTGGCTAATGCTAAAATTGCTTGAGGGTTCTTTGCAGCGGCTTCTGCTTCGATATCTCTAAAGTCTACTGATATTTGTGATACTCCATAAGCCCCTGATTCTTTATTTAAAATATTTTCCATTTGGTCTGGAGTAAGATTTTCATGTTTTATCAAATACGTTACAATAGAAGGATCAATATCACCAGATCTTGTTCCCATTGGTATTCCTGCAAGTGGCGTAAGTCCCATGCTTGTCTCTACTGATTTTCCATTTTGAATTGCACAAACACTAGCCCCTTGACCTAAATGGCAATTTATAATTTTTAATTCTTCTATTGGTTTTTCTAATATTTTTGCGATTCTTTCTGCTACATATTGATGAGATGTTCCATGAAATCCATATTTACGAACTCCATATTCTTCATAATAACGATATGGAATAGGATAAATATATCTTTCCTTTGGTAAGGTTTGATGGAATGCAGTATCAAATACAGCTACCATTTTCATAGTTGGCATTGCTTTTCTACATGCTTCAATTCCTAAAACAGCTGCGGGATTATGAAGTGGCGCAAGACTTGCACAATCTTTAATTTCTTTAATTACTTCATCTGTAATGATTACTGATTCTTTAAATTTTTCTCCTCCATGCACTACTCTATGTCCAATACCAGCTAATTCATCCAAACTAGAAATAACTCCATATTCTGGACTAAGTAGACGTTTCATGACAAACTGGATTGCTTCTTCATGGTCTTTTGCTGGATGTTCAAATTTATGTTTTACCCCATTTACTTTATGTGTTAAAAAAGAATTTGGCTGTCCTATTCGTTCATAATTTCCTTTTACTAACATTTCTTCTTTTTCTACATCAATTACTTGATATTTTAAAGAAGAACTTCCACTATTCAATACGAGAATTTTCATTTTTTTCTCCTTTTCTATTTCATTTCGCTATCTCTTAATTTTGTATTTGAGCTTGTACAGCAGTAATCGCAACAACACCTTCAATATCTTTACTACTGCAGCCTCTAGATAAATCGTTGACAGGTTTTGCAATTCCCTGGCATAAAGGTCCATATGCTTCTGCTTTTGCCAATCTTTGTACCAATTTATATCCTATATTTCCTGCATTTAAATCTGGGAAAATAAGAGTATTTGCTTTTCCTTCTACAGGGCTTCCAGCAGCTTTTGAATGAGCAACTTCTGGAATAATAGCAGCATCTAATTGCAATTCTCCATCTACAATTAAATTTGGCTCTTTTTCCTTTACTAACTCTGTTGCCTTAATTACTTTATCCGTTAACTCTGATTTTGCACTACCATAAGTAGAATAAGAAAGCATAGCAACTCTAGGTTCTTTTCCTACTAATTGTTTAAAACTTTTACTAGAAGAAATCGCAATCTCAGACAAATCCTCACTATCTGGATTTTCATTTAGTCCGCTATCAGAAAAGATGAAAGTACCATTTTCACCATATTCACAATTTGGTACTACCATTAAAAAGAAAGCAGAAACTAATTTTGTGTTTGGTGCTGTCTTTAAAATTTGAAGAGCAGGTCTTAATGTATCTGCTGTTGAATGAATTGCTCCAGATACTAAACCATCTGCATATCCGAAGTTTAACCATCATCATTCCAAAATATACAGTATCCAACATAAGTGTTTTTGCTTTTTCAATTGTAATTCCCTTCTTCTTTCTTAATTCAAAAAAAGCAGTTACGAATTCATCATATTTTTCATATGTTTTTGGATCAATGATTTCTGCTTTTTCTAGGTTTAAATTTCTTTCTTTTGCTTTTTCTAATATTTCTTTTTTATTCCCAATTAAAATAATGCGAGCAAAACCGTCCTTTAAAATCCCATTGGCAGCATCCAGTGTTCTTACATCACTTGCTTCTGGCAACACAATAGTTTTTATGTCTTTTTTTGCACGCATTTTCATTTCTTCAATAAAAGACATTGTTCTTTCCTCCTTCTTTCTTTGCCATTTCATTATATAAGTAAAAAGGAAAAAGCACAATGCTTTTTCTTGATTTCAATTAATTTCTTTTATATGCATTTATATCATATGGTGAATAATAAGAATATAGACTTCGAGAATTTATATTCGGATTATTAGAAATGGTAACAAATTTAATTGAATAAATATCTGCATAGGTTAAAGTATCACTTTCTAATGCTCTTAAAAGTATATAACTTGCTCCAACATCTTCTAATATTCCAATTCGATCTGTTAAATTATTCGTTCCGATTAAAAATTCTACACGAACTAATTTACCAATTTGCTGTCTTAAAAATGCTGGAGTATATGCGTTATTTGTTAAAATCTCTGGTGAATTCTCATTAATAACAACATGTGCTTCATTTGTACTTGTTTGCCTATTTTCATTATCTGGCATACAAATTCCTCCTCTTACTTTATATTCCGCTTCACAATTCTTTATACTCTATCTTATGTACTCTTATAAGTAACAGTTGGGCGATAAAAGCAGTGATCTCCAAGTCTTGTATGAAAGGTTCCAGATCCATTTTTAGGAAAAGTATTATCACAACTAGGCTTAAAAGGATTTAGGTACCATAGACATTCTCCAATTTCGTTTAATCGATTGCCCGCAATTGCCCAATCTGCAATTTGATAGTGAACTTCAGTTGGATTCATATTATATATATTTTGTGGGTTATATTGATTTCTTAATTGATCTGTTGCACAATCAAATTGACCCTCCTGAAAAATAATATTACGAATACTTCCACCTTGAGAAATTCTAGCATATTCTCCATCTGATACATTTACTCGATTCATTACAACAGAAGCTACTGCTTTCATTCCGATTTTCTCCTTCTCCTCCTGCTTCACATTCAATAATTCTAGCTAATAATTCTCTTTCTGAATATGGCATATTATTTTCTCCTTATCTACTTCCAAAATCTTTAAAACTATTGTTATGTTTTTTTCTCATTTACACATTCAGAATCTAATTCTGAAATAATTTCTTGAAATATTTTGATATGATTTTTTTCATCTTTTATAATTCGGTCCCATAGTTTTCGTATTTCTAAATTTCTAGTTTTTTGAATCGCTTTTCGATATCCAGCAATCGCTATTTCTTCTGTCTTTATGTTATAGTTCATTAAATCTTTTAATGGCATATCCTGATATTTAATATTACTAGAAGACCAATATGTTCCTTTGCTACTAATAAGGTATGGTTTATTTCCCATCTTTCGAATCAAATCTCCTACTAAATTTAAATGTTTCATTTCTTGAATTGCGATTCCAAGTAGAACATTGCTAAGAATATCTTCTGTTTGAATATTTAAATGTTCATATACATACTGAGTTACTGCAGAAAGCTCTCCTAATTCTCCAGATAAATCATCATATAGTAAATTTGCATAAGCATGATTTTGATAAATATTTTTTATTTCTGGATAAGGAAGATTTCTATATTCATTTAACATATTTTGCAACTTTACTCCATCCATTTGATCACCTCTAAAACAATATATGCAAAACCTCAAAGATTATTTCCTATAAAATCGCTTTTCAAAATAAGAACTTTTGTTTGACAAAATAAAAGTTCTGTTTTATAATTTAAGTACATTTGTTCGGCGGTGATGGAAATGAATTTATATGAAAAATTAAAAATACTAGCAGACTCAGCAAAATATGATGCATCTTGTAGTTCTAGTGGCAGTAGACGCCAAAATACAAAGGGTGGAATTGGAAACGGAAATATTTCTGGTATTTGTCATAGCTGGAGTGCAGATGGAAGATGCATTTCTCTATTAAAAATTTTAATGACAAACTACTGTATTTATGATTGTAAATATTGTATTAATCGTTCTAGTAATGATGTTCCAAGAGCAGCTTTTTCTCCTAGAGAAATTGCAGATCTTACCATGGAATTTTATAAAAGAAATTATATTGAAGGTCTTTTCTTAAGTTCTGCCGTGATTCAAAATCCAGATCATACGATGGAGCTTTTATGCAAAGCAATATCTATATTAAGAGAAGAATATCATTTTAATGGATACATTCATGCTAAAACAATACCTGGTTCTAGTAAAGAATTAATTCAAAAACTAGGGAATTTGGTAGATCGTATGAGTGTTAATATCGAACTTCCTTCTAGTAATAGCTTAAAACTGTTAGCTCCCCAAAAGCAGAAAGATGGTATCTTAGATCCAATGAAATTTATCTCAAATAAAATTGAAGAAACGCATCAGGAAAAATCATGTAAAAAAGATATCTTTGTTCCAGCCGGTCAAACAACACAGCTAATTGTAGGAGCAACTCCTGAATCTGATTTAAAAATTATTAAGCTCTCAGAAAATCTATATCAAAAAATGAAATTGAAAAGAGTATATTATTCTGCTTATGTTTCCATTAATCAAGATAAATTGTTGCCAACTTTAAATGAACCTCCCCTTCTTCGAGAAAATCGTTTATACCAAGCAGATTGGCTATTACGTTTTTATGGATTTAAAGCAGAAGAATTACTAAATGAATCCAATCCTAATTTTAATCCTATTTTAGATCCTAAATGCGATTGGGCTATCAGAAATATTGAAAAGTTTCCTATTGAAATTAATAAAGCAGATTATTTTACATTACTTCGTGTTCCTGGAATTGGTGTTATATCAGCAAAACGAATTATATTAGCAAGAAGGAATTTTGAACTTAACTTTGAAGAATTAAAACATTTTGGAGTTGTAATGAAAAGAGCTAGATATTTTATTACTTGTAAAGGAAAATATTTTGATAAAATATCTTCTTTTCAATCTTCTTTTATTATGGCAAATCTCCTTTATCAAGAACGAAAGGATCTACCACAAACTCATAATTATGAACAATTATCGATGTTTGAAAACATACTTCCAACAAAGGAGGATCGAATCAAATGCTTAAGTGGAAACATATAAAAGATACTTATTTATACGATGGAACTTTTGAAGGTTTTTTGACAGTAGTTTTCGAATGTTATGTATCGAAAGTAATTCCATTTTGTATTATTCCAGAAGAAAAATATGAATATAACTTATTCGATTCTCTTTTTCTTATAAAAACAGACGAGAATAAGTCAAAACGTATTTTTGAAGGAATTTCTAAAAATATATCACAAGCATCCCTTTATCATGCTTATAACGCATTTTTATGCGAATATGATAATAAAGAACTTTATTTATTAAAATATATTAGCTATGGTTTCCAAGTTGGTCCCCAAATAGATAGTATGCTTCAGTTAGATTTTGTATTTAAAGTACATCAAATGAGAAAAAAAGCTTTGTTTGAATGTCATCGTCTGAAAGGATTAGTAAGATTCATTGAGTTAAAAAATCATATCTATTATGCATCGATTCATCCAGACCATTGTATTATAGAACCACTAGGACATCATTTTATGAAACGTCTTCCCAATCAACCTTTTATCCTTCATGATAAAAATCGAAATCTCTTTTTTCTATATGCACAAAATCAATATGAAATTCGAAAAGAAAGTGCTATTAATCTTCCTTCTATTTCTGAAGTAGAAAAACAATATCAAAAATTATGGCAACTATTTTTCAAATCAATTGCCATTCCAGAAAGAAAAAATAGGCGTTGTCAAATGAATTTTATGCCTAAAAAATATTGGAAAGACTTAATTGAAGATCCTTATATTACATGAACAAAGACCTATAAAAATATAATAAGATATGCAATAAAAAACGACCCTATACTAGCGGTCGTTTTTTCTCTCTCCGTATATTATTATCAAGCTGCATTGACGTACTCTGCTGCCTCCTCAAGTGACATCTGATATAAATTATGTCCATTTTCGATATACTTATAGAATTTCTTTCCCGCTTTGCCGCATTTCTTATTAAGCGTATTATAGAAAACTTCCGGCTCTGAAAAAATCTCAAATTCTTCTATATTATCCGATAAAACAAACATAATGGCGTATGCCACAGCATCACCTGAACTAAGATTTTCTAAGTCTACATTTTGTTCTTCCAAATACAGATCTACTAATTTTTCCATATCTGTTATTGAAGAAGAAACTTCACATATGAACCGTTCCTCTTTTCCTGGCTCTAAAATGTAAAGATGCATTTTAATCGTTTGAATAATCTTTGCTAATAGCTCTTTAGCCTGCTGTTTATTTAACATACTTGTTTCCTCTTTTCACTTTATTATAAACTTGTTGAAAGGGATTGGAGAGAGTAGCTTCAGCCAAGTTTACGTAACATAGTATATCATAGTTTGTCCTCTTACGTCAATCTCTATTCTGCATTAAAAAAGATGACCCTATACTAGCAGTCATCTTTCTCTCCCCTTTTTATTACATAGAAAAAATCGTCAGTTTTCTTATCTTATGCACGCAAACAATCGATTATCATCTCCCAGCTTAATTCTCTTAGTTCCATTCCATCGCTCAAATAAGCTGCAAATGCTTCCCCATCTTTTGGAGCATGTCTCAATGCATCTTCTAAGTCATCCATATCGTAGAAAATATCATCCTCACAAATTCCCATATCCATTGCTATGATAATAGCATATGTTACCGCATCTTCCCATCTAGGTTCTGGCAGATTCATACAGTCATAGAGAATGAAATCATCCTTTAATTCTTCTAATAGATAGATCGCAGGAAGTATTTCGTTTAAAAAATCATCAACCCGTCCTTCTTTCAAAATAGGAATTGCTGGTTTTACTGTTTCTATTACTTGTTCTATCTCTTGGACCGCTTCATCTTTTCTCAATTTTTTGTTCATTGTTTTCCTCCAGATAAATTACTATAAACAAGTTGCTTTTTGTAAAAGGGAGAGCATACAACAAGTTTATGTTAACACAGTATACTCTTTTTCAAAATATTTGTCAAACACTACTTATTCATTACATTATAGGGATCTTCTAATATTCCTTCTTCTCCTGGTACAGGGTTTCCTAATTCTCCTCCAATAATTTCTCCCGTAGTAGCATCCACATAATAGGTATAAGCATCTAAAGGAGATTTCGTTTCTGAAACATCATATTCTATGATTACTCTCCAAACTTTTCTTACTCTTTCTTCTGTTCGATAAAAAACCGCACCTTCTTTTATTTTATACATACCATTTACTTTTTCCATTTGGTTTCGATTTAGCATTCCAGACTCATATTCTTCTTTATTGTTTTCTCTTAAATATACAGATTCATTCATAGATTCAATTCTAAGTTCTGCTGTTGTATTTTTTATCTTCTTTTCTGTTTCAATTTGCTTGTCTTTCTCTGTTGCAATTTTAATAGCATCCTCTTTTGAAATAACTACTTCGTTATTTTCGTAGACATTATGAACAAAACTTAAAGAATAAAGAGAATTTATCGTAGGAATCCAACCAATTCGAATACTTTCTTTTTCGTTTAGTAAATCTCCATATTTTTTGTAAAATACCGCATACCAAATATAAGCATCTTCATCCTTATTAGCATTTCTTGTTAAAGTAATTAATTCATATTCTCCTGTATCATCGTTTGGTTTATATTTTTCTAATAATTCATAGGCAACCTTTTTGGCCTCTTGTCTTGTAACTCCTGCATTTTTAGGAATTTCATAATTATAACTTGGAATACTAACAGATACAATTCTTCCTGTTTTTCCCTCAATTACTAAAGAAGCAAATCCAGATGTCATAAACCATTGAATCTCATCTCTTATATTGCTTTTTTCTAATTGTAATCCTTGTATTTCTTCCTCTTTAAAACCAATTTTTCGCAAATAATCATTTCCAATCTTTTTTGCTTCTTCTTCTGAAATACATTCTTCCTTTTCTTCTTCTGTAATTTTGGAATTCAATGTATATTGTTCTGGCTCTTTCCAAATCTTTTCGTAAGCAACAGATGTTGCATATACGAGCCCAGTTGTAATTCCAATTGTTAATAAAAAAGTAGCAACTGTTTTCCACAATTTATTTTTTGTCATTTTTTTCTCCTCTTCTACAAAGTTGGATATCGCTATTTTCATTCGTGCTTTTTTCAATATGTTTTCTTGTTTTTTTAAATCCATTAATAACTATACCCCCTTTGTTCTAAAACTTTTTTTAATTTTCTTCTAATACGAAATAACCTAGATTTCACTTTTAATTCTGATATTTTTAAGTCCCTTGAAATCTCTTTTATTGATATCGAATAATAATAGTAAGCGATAAAGATATTTTTATCTTCTTCCTTCATTTCATTTAATTTATTTTCAATTAATAAATTCTTTTCGTCTTTTTCCGTCCTGTCTTCTAAACTCTCCGCTTCATATAAGGAATTTTCATAATCTTCTATTCTAATGATAGTTTTTAAATTTCTTCGTTTTTTACTATAAATACGTTTTATAGTACCAGCTAAATAATAAGACATTTCTCTATCTTTCTCTAATCTTTCTTGATTTTTCCATAATGCCAGAAAAGTATCCGAAATTATTTCCTCCATATCTTCTTCTGTTAGTCCATTTCCCTTATGATTTATAATGCTATATAAATAAGGAGTATAATCTTTCATTACCTTTTCCATATTTAATTCATTTTCATTCATATATTGTTTTATCGACTTCGTTTCTTTCATTTTTGTTCTAGAACTCCCTTTAGATATCTATACCTATATATTACCATTTTTTTATAAAAGGTTACCATCTCGTAAAAAAAGATACACCTTAATTTCGATTTTTTAAGTGTATCTTTTTTTCATTTTCTTTTATTAATTATTTATTTTTATAGTAATATTTTATTTAACGAAAAACCATACCCAACTTCAGAATATGGAGTTTGATTCAAATACAATTCTTTTTCTCCTAAAAGAATTCCTCCCATTGCTTCGTAAAAATGTCTTGCAGAATGATTCTTTTTTAAACACCAAAGTAATGTATTTTGCTTTTTTTCTTGTTTTAAATGCTTAAATGCAGATAAAATTAATTTTGATCCAATTCCCTCCCTTTTATGGTCTGGATCTACATATAAAGCACATATCTCAGAATCATATTCTTGGTACCCTTCTGCCTTATTTTGTCTTTCTCCATACATACAAAATCCCATAATCTTTTTTGTTTTTCTATCTTCATATACAATTCGATTACAATCATAAAAATAAAGGCGAAGTTTTTCTTCAAAACGCTCTGGATCCATATTTTCTAAATATTCTTCTTCAATTATTCCTTGGTATGCTTTTTTCCAAGCTTTGATTTTTAAATCTACTATTTCTTCTGTATCTTCAATAACTGCTGTTCGAATTGGCATATCTCATCCTTCTTTCCTTTTCAAGATACTTTATTCTAAATAAAAATTTCAAATTATTCCAATCATTCTACTTTTAGTTATTATCTTCCCGGTCCCAATCTTTGCTCTTTTATTGCACGTTCCACTTCTCTTCTTAACATTTTTGCTCCATTCTCTTTTGGTTTTAAGCCGATTTGCAATCCACTCTCTGTTAATGTAGGAATTGTTGTTAAATCTACTCTCTTATATTTCATATCTTTTCTTGATAATAAATATACATTAGATTTTTTACTTGTGCTAACATATAAACAACTTGTATAATCCTCTTCTGTTCTTTTCTCTGGATCTTTCTGTTTACAACAATGTAATAAATATACTTGATGTCCAAATTCTTTCGGACTTGCAATTTGTTGCATAATTCCTTTATAATATTGATAAAATTCAACATAGCCAATTCGATCAGATAATTGATTGATCTCTGGATCAGAAACTAAAATTTCTATTCTTTCGTTTAATTCTTTTCCTTTTATTTTTTGTTCTAAACGTTCAATTGCATGATCTTTATAATCACTCTCTTCTTGAATGTAATGAATATCTTGATCAATTTTTAACATTTCTCGTTGCTTTTCTTCTTGTGAAAGACTATGATCTATTATAAAAAAATTTCTTGTTTTACGACCTGTTTGAATATATTCACAATCCAATTGCAAATCCGCCTCTACTCTTACATGATTTCGTAATTGAATGATATTAGACACATGATCTCCTATATTTATAGGTACTGTCACTTCACATTGAAATCCGTACTCGCTAAATTCTTCATCCTCTACCAATTGTTTAAATTTATTAGCAAGGGAATAGCAAATTAATTCTCTTGTATCTGTTCCAAATGTTTTATCATGTCTCTTTCTTTCGGCCAACATATAAATCTTCTTCATTGTACCTTCATTTCCAAAATAATATTTGGGATCGAATACTTTATCCCTTCCTAAGGAAATATATAAATGTTTCAGAACTCTTATATCGTCCCATGTTTTTGAAATACCTTGCCTATATTTTTGTGCTAATTCATGAATATGCATAATATCCCTCTTCTCTTATCTGACGAAATTTCCTACGTAATAAGAAAAAACCCACAAAAGAACTCCGTTTAAGACTTCTTTGTGGGGCTATGGAAACCTTAAATATATTTTCATATTAGCATAATGCATTTTCTTTTGTCAACATTCTTTCTTTTATATTTATGATTTTAGTTCCATTCTTTTTCAAATTCTTCCATTGGTATTGGTTTACTATAATAATATCCTTGTAATAAATCACAGCCTATCCTTTTTAAGAAATTAACTTGTTCTTTTACTTCTACTCCTTCCGCCACAGTTTTAATTCCTAATCTGTGACACATTTGAATCATCGATTCTAGAACGATTCTTCCTTTCTTTAAATTTCTTTCCTCTTGTAAAAAAGCCTTATCTAATTTGATTGTATCAATCTCATAATCCTGAATTCGATGAAAAGAAGAATATCCTGTTCCAAAATCATCCATGGAAACCTGTATCTTTAATTGGTGTAGTCTTTGAATTGTTTCTTGTAAAGAGAAACGATCTTCTACGAAAACACTTTCTGTTAATTCAATTTCCAGCTCATTTTTTACAACAGAATAAGATGATTGAATTTCTTTTATTTTTTCCAAATAATTTTCCTCTTTTATTGTAAGGAGAGATTGATTTATCGAAAGATGAACCGAGTTTTTTTTCTCTTTTTCCCATTTTTCCAAATAATAATAAGCTTTTTCTATCATATAATAATCTAATTTAGAAATAAGATTGTATTTTTCTAGAAGCGGAATAAATTCATCTGGATAGATTACTTTATTTTCTTTTTTCCAACGAACTAATAGCTCTCCTCCAATCCATTTTTCTGTTTTCGCATCTACCTTTCCTTGAATATATACTTTGAATTCTTCATTTTGAATACCTTTTAGAAATTCTTGTTCAAATTTCTGTCTTTTTTCTTCCTCTTTCTTTTTTTCCTCATATTTTAATTTTGCTAATTGTCTTTTATTTTTTTCTTTCATTTGATGGATATAGATAAGTAATAATAAGATACTAATAATGATAATTCCTAAAAAAAGTATACTAATTTTAAGTAATGCATAAAATCTGTTACTTAATGTTTCTTCTGTAATAAAAGAAAATAGAAAAAGATTTGTATCTCCTATAGGAGTATATGTTGCAATCTTTTTTATTTCATTATCATAAAAAGCAATTTGTAAGATTCCGACTTTTTTTATTTTTTAAATTTTCTTTTAAATTTTCCTTTGCTTTTTCATTTTTAAATTTTATAGAAAATACATTCTTTATATTCTGGTTACTATTGGAATGATGAGATTGCAGTACAATTTCTCCTTCTTGATTGATAATATCCATATATCCTGCTTCATAGAACATTGGAATTTCAATCCATTTTCGCAATAACTCCAAATCTTGATTTAGTTCTAGTACATAGCTTAAATGAGTAGCTTGTATTTTTCCTATTTCTGATAAATATCTTTCTACTTCTTTACTCTGATTTTGAATTAACATTTGTAAATATGCAGTTGCTAAAATAAGAAGATACATACCAATCAAAATAATAGAAATAAGAAATCTTCTTTTGTTCTTTTTTTCTTTCATGATTCCTCCTAAAGAATATATAGATCTATTTTAACTTTTTAAGAACAATAAAAAACATGATATATTAGAAGTATTTCCCGTATACCATGTTTTTATTTTATTACTCTCCTTATTTCGAAATCATTTTTAATATTTCTTCTTTTAATGTTTCTACAATTTTTTCTTGAGGTACTTTTTTTATAATTTCTCCTTTTTTAAATAATAGGCCTTCTTTAACACCACCTGCGATTCCAATATCAGCATTACTTGCTTCTCCTGGTCCATTTACTGCACATCCCATTACAGCAACAGTAATATCCGATTCAATTGTTTGTAAAAAGTCTTCTACTTCTTTTGCCATTGGAATTAAATCAATTTGTGTTCTTCCACAAGTTGGACAAGCAACTAGTGTAGGTGTTTTATGGTACAATTTACAATCTTTTAAAATTTCTTTTACTACGCGAATCTCTTCTACTGGATCATCTGATAAAGAAACACGAATTGTATCTCCAATTCCTTGTTTTAATAGAATTCCTAGCCCAATACTAGATTTGATTGCTCCACTAAAAGCAGTTCCAGATTCTGTAATACCTAAATGAAGCGGATAAGGAAAAACTTTGGCAGCTTCTAAATAACTTTCAATACATAAGTCTAAATCAGAAGCTTTTAAAGAAATGGCAATATCATGAAAATCTAATTTTTCTAAAATATCTACATGCCTTTTTGCACTTTCTACCATTGCTTTTGCAGTAGGCTTCCCGCCATATTTTTGTAATAAATCTTTTTCTAAAGAACCTGCATTTACTCCAATACGAATTGGAATATGGTGTAATTTACATGCTTCCACTACTTGTTTTACTCTTTCTTCACTTCCAATATTTCCTGGGTTAATTCTTACTTTATCAACTCCAGAATGAATTGCTTCTAATGCAATTCGGTAATCAAAATGAATATCTGCGACAATTGGAATATGAATTTTCTTTTTTATTTCTTTAATTGCTTTTGCATCCTCTATATCCAAACAAGCAACTCGGATAACTTCACATCCTACATTCTCTAATTCTAAGATTTGCTGAATCGTTGATTCAGTATCTTTTGTTTTTGTATTTGTCATTGATTGAATTACAACTTTATCTTGCCCTCCAATTTGAACATTTCCTACATAAATTGGTTTTGTTTCTTCTCTTTTATACATAAATTTCTTCCCCCTTAGGAAATTCACCTTATTATACTGAAAATTATACTGATATCTTTTTAATCTGTCAATTGTAAAATTCATGAAAAAGAGAGATGGTAGCGCTTTTCCATCTCTCTTCCAGAAAAAATTCTTTTCCTTTGGCTCATTATATGCATCCAAAAATCACCTTGATACAACAAGCAATTAGCCTTGCACGCATTGTAATAAATCCTAACGCTTTCTCACTTGTAAGATAGAAAAAAAGTGGATTTGTTGCTGTGGTTACTGTAATAGAATAATCTCCTACACATCCTAACTTTTTTCGTACTCCTGCTCCGGGATAGATTCCTTCTCTTGTACATGTAATGCTTCCTATTTGCCTTCCTATGGTAGCATCAATTGCAATAATGGTATATCCTTCTACTTTTCGCAATTGTTCTTTCAAATTCAAAGCATGAACAGGTTCTCGGATCGTTCCCAACACTTTAACAGAAAGGTCACTATCTTCCAATAGAGTACCAACACATGGTCCCAGTGAATCTGCAATTGTATTAGGAGTTCCAATGCATAGAATTGCAATTGGATTTTTGCTTTCTTTTGCATCTAGCAAGATCTTAACAATTTCTAATGTATCAATCATCCGATCGATAAATTCACTTCCGTCTTCATATAATGCTTCTTTTTTTTGTACGTTTCCAAGAGACAAAAAAGTCTTCTTTTTCATGCCATACCTCCTAAGATTTTTGACTTATTATATCAAAAAACACATAATAAATCAATTATTATGTGTTCTTAGTTATTCATTATTTTTCTTTTACTATTTCTACTTATTTTTTCTTTTCGCAATTAAAGCTTTAATTTTGATTCCTTGATTTGTAAACATCTCTTCATGTTCTGTTTTTATGCTTTTCCAATCTTTTTCTGAATGCAAATCATATGTTTTTCTAATAATTTCAAATCCAGACTCTTCAAAATAAAGTAAACTAGAGGCAAATAAATCATCATCATCTGTTTTAAAATGAATTTCTCCGTCTTCTTTTAAGAATACTTTATATTTTTCTAGTTGTCTTGTATGGGTTAATCTCTTTTTTCTATGTTTTCCCTTAGGCCATGGGTTGCAAAAATTAATATAAATTCGATCAATTTTGTCACTACCATCTAAAATTAATAAAATTCTTTCAATATCAAATCTTGTAATGAGAATATTATCAATTTCTTTTTCCTCTTCTTTATATGTTTCTTCAATTTTTCTTTTTGCTAATCCTAGCATTGCATCCACTAAATCAATTGCAATAAAATTGATATTTGGATTTGCAACAGCTATTTGAGAAATAAAGTTCCCTTTCCCACATCCTAATTCTAGATAAATTGGATTTTCTGAATTTTTAAATTTTGTCTTCCATTTTCCTTTGATTTGTTCCGGTTCATTTATATAAAAACTACTTGCTTCTAGCTCTGGTCTTGCCCATGGTTTAAATCGTATTCGCATTATCTTCTTCGTATCAAGTATGTAGATATGATACGAATTTCTCCTTTCTATTTATAAAATTCAATCATTTGATTTTCTATTTCTTCATCTGTTAATCCTAATATTTTATTATACGCTTTTGGGTTTTCATAAATTTCCACTATTTTTTCTAATCCAAATGTTTTGGTTAAGAAACGTGTTACAAAATATGCATCACTAAAGCTTTGTATATTTTGTATATCTGGTACATGACGTGTTATCTTTGAATTCATTAATTCAAATAAATATGCAGTAATATCTAACCAATCTGGTATATCTTTAAAAGAATCTTCTATAATAATATCCCCTACACATTTTTGTGCAATTTTTAAAATATCATTATATTTATGTACTTTTCCGGGATTTAATGGAGTTAATAATTTTAAGTGCCCATTTTCATCTCCACAAGCAACCCCCCAGTCTTCTCTTCTTTCTCCAAAAACATCTTGATGTAATTCTTCAATATTATTGTATAGAATAATTTTGATTTTTTTATCATAATCTTCTAAATTAAAGAGACTTGTAACTGTATCATAAGCAATTAAAACTTGATTCATAAGTTCTAAAATACACGGCTCATTCTCTTCACTATATTCTATTTCAATATTACCATCTTCAAATGTTTTCATCAAACAACACTCCTTAAATTATTCTCTTCTCTAAAGAATCTTTTTTAATTCTTCTATATTATATATAACTTTACAATTGCTGTCTACCTTTACTTTCTTTCTATTATAAAAAATAGCATCTAACCCAGCATTCATTGCTCCTTGAATATCTATTTTATAACTATCACCGATCATAACACATTCATTTTGATTATATTCTCCCATCGCTGTTATAAAACTTTCTTTATTTGGTTTTACCAAGAAATTTTCTGCGCCATATACTTCACTAAAAAATTGTAGTAGATTCGTATTTTCTAATCTTCCTCTTTGAGACTCCACAAACCAATTTGTTAATATTACTAAATCATATTTATCTTTTAAATATTTTAAAGTATCTACAATGCTTTGATCTATTTTTTCTGGAACTGCATATTTTAAATTTTCTAATATTTTTTCTATTATTTCTACAGTAATTGGATAATTGCTTGTTTTCGAAATAGATTCAGCCATTTTGTCTTTTTTATAGTAATCTAAATTACTTTCATATACTTCAAGAGCGTTTTCTACTTTCGCTCTTGTGCTTTCGTTTGTTTCTATGTTAAATTCTCTTAATGCGTTTTCCCATGCGTCCCAATATTCATCCTTCCAATCAATTAATGTATTATCTAAATCAAATATTATTCTTTTATACATTTATATTTCCTTCACTTTCTTAATATTCAATATAACAATATTTACTGGCTCTTAATAAACGTGTATTTAAATTTACTATTATAATACTTAGTATCATTTTCTTTTTCCTTAAAACTATATCACAAAA
>DVNH01000041.1 GCA_018714565.1 Candidatus Merdicola faecigallinarum
GTAATTAGCTTATTTAGGTTGTGCAAAAATGTCAATTTTGATCATTTTTTAAGCATCTTATTTAAGCCCATTAAAAAAGCTGGTGCAAAACACTTTTCAAATGTTTCACCCCAACTATTGACTTTGAACCGTTTTTTATTGGAGCAGGTAGCGGGAATCGAACCCGCATAGCCAGCTTGGAAGGCTGGAATTCTACCATTGAACTACACCTGCGTTTATTCTTTTATATTTGTTTGGAGCAGGTAGCGGGAATCGAACCCGCATAGCCAGCTTGGAAGGCTGGAATTCTACCATTGAACTACACCTGCGTTTGCTCTTTTATACTTGTTTGGAGCAGGTAGCGGGAATCGAACCCGCATAGCCAGCTTGGAAGGCTGGAATTCTACCATTGAACTACACCTGCACTTGCTCCTAACAAGTATAAATTATAAAGGTTTTTGTTTTATTTGTCAATACTTAATTTTATATTTTTCTATTCATTGTTTTTAATATTTTAAATTATTTATTTCTTTTCCATATTGTTCATAATTTGGCATATATTTTTGAATCATTTCATAAAACTTTTTCGAATGTGTTTTATATTTTAAATGGCAAAACTCATGTAATATAATGTAATCAATCATTTCTCTAGAATATGTTACAATTTCTGGATGAATCGTAATTTTTCCATTTTCGCATTTTCCTAAAGTATTCACCATTGTTTTTATTTCATAATCTTCCGGAGCGATTCCTAACATAATTCTTGTTTTTTCCATTGCTCTTTCAATTTCTTTTTCTGCGAGCATTGTATACATTTTATTGATAACCAATTGCATTACTTCTTTTGTATTCTTTTTATATTTATTTGGAATTGTGATAATTGCAAATCCATTTTTTAGATCTAATGCAGGCGTTGCTCCACTTTTATATTCTATTTTTACCAAATACTCATTTCCTAATATTTTTAATATTGTTTTTGGAGCATTTTGAAGAATCTCATATTCTTTTAATTTTTCCATGATCCATTTTCTTTTTTCTTCTACTAAATTTTGTATTTCTGTTTGTGAAAAATACCAAGGGGCTTTTACTACTACTTCTCCATTTTGTACTGATATATAGCAACGATTATTAATTGCTTTATTTACGGTATAAGTGATAACATTACTTTTATTTTTTACTAAATTCATTTTTACTCCTCCTTGGTTTTTCAAATTTTTGTTCTTCGAACTTTCGTTTGTTTTATTCTATTTGTTTTTTATATTTTTGTCAAGTGGTTTTAAGAAAATTTGTTCGTTTTTTTTGTCTGAATTTTTCCTCTTAAATTTTATTGGAAAATACTAGCTTTTTTTCTACATATGTGATATGATTTTATAAGTTTATTGGGGTATCGCCAAGCGGTAAGGCAGTGGACTCTGACTCCACCATTCCTGTGTTCGAATCACAGTACCCCAGCCAAAAAATAAAACAGATAATAAAAAAATTATTATCTGTTTTATTTTTATATCCTATAATATATTTGTATGATCAAAGTAAACTTTATTCTATTTTATCTTTTCTTCAATGTAATGATTTACCATGTTCTTTATAACTGTTAATCTTCTTTTCGTTTCTTGTTTTTCATATTCTTCCGGATTAATTAATTGATTTATATACTCTTTTTCTTTTACTATTTTCAATCCTGGAATAAAATAATAATTAAAAGGATATGCAATTGTTTTTAAATAAGAATCTAACTCTGTTTTTACTTTATCACTTTGTATTAGTTTGTAAGATTTTAGTTGCTCGTAAGTTTCATCACTAATAATATCTTTTTTTAGATTCTCTTTTGAAGTAAGCTGCATGTTCGGGTTTACCTCTTCTATCACAACACGAAAAATATCTGTTTTATCACTATCTCGTATTATTTTTGATTGTAATAACTTTTCTCCAGATAATTCCTGTTCTATTTCATATTTATTATGATTTTTAATTGCAGTATATATAATCGAATCATATGTTTCTTCCTCTATAAATTTTCTTATAGCGCCATCCTCAAATAAAAGCTTTACTCCATAATCTGCATGATCAAATCCTTTAAAATCAATAAAAGAATCTGTTACTTTTATTTGTTCAAATCTACCAATATCATGCAATAATGCAATCAATTTTGCTAGTTCTACTTCTTCATCGTTTAGTCCCAAAGCTTTACCTATATATTCACTTACATCAACCACTTTATATGTATGCCTTATTTTTAACTGAATTTTTGCATCATTTTCATTATAATGGCTAACATATTCTTTAAATGCTAATTTTGCTTTATTAATATTAATCATTTGTTTTCCCTTCTTTTAATTGATATATTGTTCGAATTAATTCTTTTGATTTTTCTCTCACTTTTGTCTTATCTTTTGCGATTTGCTTACTAATATACATTGGTTTTCCTACTATAACATCAACTTTTGAAAATAATTTCGGTCCTCTTGTAATATAAACAGGAATAATTGGTACTTCTGCTTCTGCCGCAATAAATACAGCTCCATTTTTCACTTTTACTCCAACCTCTTCCGGCTTCTTTAAAATTCCTCCCTCTGGAAAAATTAGTAACCTTCTTTCTTCTGTGTTTTCGAATAATTTAAGAGCATGCATCGTACTTTTTACATCTATCTTTTCTCGATTAACAGGAAATACACCATAATAATTCCATATTTTTGCTAACAATTTATTTTTAAAAATTTCTGCTTTTGCCATAATCGAAAGATTATCCACTTTCGGATAAAGAAAAGTTGGATCAAATATATTCGAATGACTTGGACAAATTAAGCACTTTTTTTCTTGTTCTAATCTTTCAAAATTCCAATAACGAACTCGATATAAAAAGTGACAACATAAAATTCTGACAATCTTTTTTGATATCGTATGCACTTATTCTTTCCCAACCTTTCCTAAGTATTCTTCCATCTTTTCTTGTTTCTTTTCCTCTTCTAATCTTTCATTTCATATTTTCTATATTCGCAATTTTTCAAACGAATTTCTACTAGTTTATCATCTTTTGGAATTCCATTAAAATAACATTCAACTGCAACACTGATTCCTGCATGTGCTACAATTAAAATATTTTTATTTTTATACTTTTCTTTTATTTCGTCCAAAAATGAATAAACTCTATCTAAAAATTCTCTTATATTCTCTGCTTTTTGATATTTTTTATTTTGTAAATAGCTCCAAAATTCGTCTACATTATATTCTTTAATATACTTCCCTTCAAACTCTCCAAAATCTCTTTCTATTAATCTCTCATCATAAATAATTTTTACTTTTCTTTCTTTATTAATAATATCTGCAGTTTGTCTTGCTCGAATCAGTGGGGAACATAGAATGAGATCAAATGTTTCATTCTCTAATTTTTCTTTGGTTTGCTCTGCTTGATTTTTTCCATTATCGTTTAACTCATTATCGGTAACTCCCTGTAATTTTCTCTCTAAATTAAAGTTTGTTTGTCCATGTCTTACTATAATAAGTTTCATTTGATCCCCTCCTATTTTTATCTCCCAATTTTTCCTTATTTTCGGCTTTATATTTATTTTGTTAATGTTCTTTGGTATTCCTGAACTACTGCTTCTTGATATTTACGAAACATCTCTTTTTTTCTTTCTTTTAAAGAAATCCATATTAATTTATGATCTAATTCAATTGGATTTTTAATATATTCATCTAATTCTGCTATATAGATGGTTGCAACTACTTTTAAATATCCTCTTTCTTTATCCAAATAATATGCTTCTACCTCTTCAAATTTTTTGATTTCTTTTATAGAATACCCCGCTTCTTCTATTGTTTCCCTTTTTAACGCTTCTATTTCATCTTCATTGTTTTCAATTCCCCCACCAATCAAAAAATATTCATCTCTTACTTCTATTAAACCAACTTTATCTTCTTTTCCTTGTAAGATTGCATATGCACATTTTCTTTCTTGATAAGTAATATTTTCTTTTTTCTCTCCAATATATAACATGATAAAATTTCTCCTTATTTTCTTAGTTTTTATTGAAATAAAGCTGTTACTTTAGGGAATAAATAATGGCTACCACCTACTTTGTTTGCATCCTCTATCATACTTACTACCACAAGCGGATTTTCTTCATTCTCGTCGGCTGTAAAAGCATTAAACCAACCAATTACTTCTCCTTCTTCTTCTTTTGATTTTTTCAATTCTGCTGTCCCTGTTTTAGCACCAATCATTACTCCTGATATTTTTGCATCATGTGCTGTGCCATTTGGACTTTCTACTACTTGTACTAAATCTTCTTTTATTGTCTCTGCTGCTTCTTTTGAAAATGCTTGTTCTTTATAATATTCTACTTGTTTATCTTCTTGATAGATTAAATATGGTTTAATCATATTTCCTTCGTTCACAAAAGCAGAATAGATAGATGCCATATGAACAGGATTTACTAAAATCTCTCCTTGTCCATAACCACTATCTGCTAGTTGAATTTCTTCCATTCCTTCTTCATTGGAATAACTTGACTTTGAAAGACCTTGTTCAAATGGAATGTCTTCACCAAATCCTATCTTTTTTAACCCTTCAATAAAATTGGTCTCTCCAATTTTTAATGCTGCTTTTGCAAAATAGATATTATCTGAGCGAATTAGAGCATTTCTTAAATTTGCTGTTTCTGTATAAGGAGTTAACGTTGTTACTTTATAATCTCCCCAACTACTATCTTTTTGCCAGCTAAGTCCGCTTGTTCCAAAATCTTCATTTGGATCTAATGTTCCACTTGTCATTCCAATCGCTCCTGTAACTGGTTTAAAAGTAGATCCTGGTGACCATGTTTGTGTATATCGATTTAACATTGGTTTATTTTCATCTTCACTAATTGCTTTCCATTCTTCATTTGTCATACCTAATACAAAATCATTTGAATTATAAGAAGGTGTACTAACTAGAGCTAATACTTCTCCTGTTTTTGGGTTCATTGCAACAAAAGCACCTTTATTTCCTTCTAAGCTATTATAAATTTGCTTTTGCATATTTGCATCTATTGTAAGTTTGATATCTTCTCCGTTTTTCAAATCTTGTTTTGCAATTGTCTTTACTCTTTCTCCTTCTGCATCAACGATATAAATTTCACATCCATCGGTTCCTCTTAGTTTATCCTCATAAATTTTTTCTAAACCAGATTTTCCAATTATACTGCTACTGTTATATCCTTTTCCACTTAATTCTTCTAATTCTTCTGCACTTATATTTTGAACATATCCAATTAACTGTGCAGCTTCCTCGCCTAATGGATATACTCTAGAAGATGTCGTGGTAATTTTTACTCCTGGAATAGTTAACGCTTGTTCTTTTATACTACTATTTTCTTTCGCTACATTTTTCAAAGCTACAAAAGTATCTTCTTTTACATAGGAAGCACTTAACTTCTTTTGAATAGAGTCCACGCTTATTCCTAAAATAGTAGAAAGTTTTGCAAGATCATCCTCTGCATTTTCACTCATTTTTCCAGGTACTAAACCAATCGAAGAAATACTTCCTTTGCCTGCTAACAAAATATTATTTCTATCATAAATACTTCCTCTTTCTGCACTTAATGTTTTTACTTTTATTTTTTGCTCACTCGTTAAGCCTGGATAGATCATAGAGTCATCCCATTCAATTCCATACTTTTTTTCCTTATTTCTAGTTAACTCTGTTTGGTTCGTATAAGTAACTTTTCCTGCATTTGTATCCATGCTAATTTCATATTCAATTTCTTGTACATTATTTTCCTTTTTGTTAATTGTCTTTATTGTTAAATTCATATTTGCCATATCAATTCCTTCATAGATCGCTTGATTTCTCTCTATAAAGTTTTCTTTGGTTACTTTTTCCTTGCTAGTATCAGAAATCATTTGATACATGTCTTCGTATTTTTTTTCGTTAATTAAACTAATATATCGATTAAGTGCCTCTTCTGGCTTCTCTCCTTGTGACTGTATAACGAAAAAAACAATAATTCCTATTATTAAAATAGCTATAATACTACTAACAATGATAATAACTTGCTTTTTTTGCATTTTTACCCCTCCTTTTATCCTCCTCATTATATTACAAGTTCCATCTTTTTTGTATCTTTTTCGTTAAAATTTGCAAGAAATATTTTTTTGTTTTTCCTATTAATAAGAAAAGATAAATGAAAACACTTTTCTTTGTGTCTGCATTTATCTTTTTCACTATTTGTTTTTTATTTTTATGGCAAATATGGTCTTGGATCCACACGATTTGAATACGTTCCTGGAGATTTTCTTACTTCAAAATGTAAATGCGGACCAGTAGAATTTCCTGTATTTCCTACCCTCATAATTGTTTGGCCTTGTGATACTTTATCTCCTGCAGATACCGTTCTTGATCCATCTTGACCATGTGCATATAATGTGTATAAACCATTATAATGCCTAATAATAATATAATTTCCGTAACTTCCATTTACTCTTTCTGAAATAATAACCGTTCCATCTGCTACAGCTTTAATTGGTTTTCCTGTAATTCCGCTTCCACTAAAATCTACAGCTCCATGATAACTTCCATCGGAATAATACAAACCAGTTGTAATTGGGTAACCATCTACAGGATTGATAAATCCTGAACTACTTTCTGAACCAGAATTATTTCCTGAACCATTATTACTATTATTATTGTTACTATTGTTAGCATTATTTTCTGCTTCTTTTGCCGCTGCTAAAATTTTTTCATCAATGGATTTGTTTGCTTCTTCTAATTCATTTATTGTTTTTTGTATTTGCTGTTCTTCTTCTGATAATTCAGAAACTTTGGTATCTTTCTGTGCTTTTAATTCTTTTAGTTCATTCGATTTCACTTCTTTATTTTTCTTTGTAGCCTCTAACGTAGCTTTATTTTCTTCAATTTGCTTTTTGGATTCTTCTATTGTTTTTCTTGATTTTTCTATTTCATCTAAAAGTTTATTATCATTTAGAGTTAATTCTGAAATCAAATAATAATTTGAAATAAATTCAGATAAACTACCAGAGGAAAGTAAGACATCTAAATAAGTAATACTACCAGCTTCATATAATGTTACTAATCTCTCATCTAGTAAAGCACTTTGCTCTTCGTATTTTTCTTGTTCCACTTTTATTTGTTCTTCTGCTTTTGTAATTTCATTGTTTATTTCTTGCATTTGTTTATCTAAATCATTAATCTCATTTTCATATGTCATAATCTGTTCTTTTAAACTATCCACTTCTTTTAATGTATCTGACTTTTCATTTTGCACATCTTCCAAGCTTTCTTTTGCTTCATTCATTTGATTGTTAATTTTTGATTTTTCATCATTTAAATTTGTTGCTGCCAATGTAATATGATTTAATGCGATCACTAAAATTACAAGAATTACTATCGTTTTCTTAAGTATCTTTTTCATATTTTATCCTCCATTTAATTTATCTTTTTTTATTTCATTTCTTATTTAATACAGGATAGTGATTTAAAAAGTTACACTTTTTAGAAGTTATCATCCTTCTATGCTACAAAATTACTAGTCAATTCTTAATGCTTCTACCGGATCTTTTTTACTTGCCATCTTAGATGGAATTAAACCTGCAACCACAGTTAAAATCATACTAATTAAAACTAAGATAATTGCTCCTGTCGTTGGTAAACTTGCTTTTACTCCCACTCCAGCAATTACTTCAATCAAAGCATTGATTGGAATATTTAGTAAAATAGTTACTCCTATTCCTAATAAACCAGAAACAAGGCCTATCATAAATGTTTCTGCATTAAATACTCTAGAAATATCTTTTTTCGATGCTCCTATACTTCTTAAAATTCCGATTTCTTTTGTTCTTTCTAATACAGAAATATAAGTAATAATACCAATCATGATAGATGAAACAATTAAGGAAATTGCTACAAATGCAATTAAAACATAACTAATTGCATTAATAATTTGTTTTACCGATTTCATCATTATACCAATCATATCAGTATAATTAATTACATTTTCTTCTTTTCCTTCATTTCTTTGTTTTTCATTATATTCTTCAATTCCTTTTGTAATATTATCTTTTGCTTCAAAATTCTTTGGATAAATTAAAATTCCACTTGGAGAATTTAAATCAATTGCTGCTAACTTTTCTAAGTTTTTCTCATAGCTTGCATTTTTATTTTCATTATATGCTTCCATTAATTTAGCAATTTCTTCTGTACTTAATTGACTTATTGCAAGCTTTTGCTCATTTGATAAATTATTATAATTGAATTTTTCTGTTTCTCCCTCTTTTGGAAATTCTAATCCATTAAATACATTTATAGTTTGGTTTTCTTTTTGTTCTTTTACAATCTCAGATTCATTACTCTTTTGAATTACATGTTCTTTTAATTCTTTCGTATAACCAATCATACCTGTTGTTGTACTAACCACACTATCTTTGTTTGGTTTTACAATTCCTACTACTTTTATTTCTTCTGCAGTTTCTAACCTTTCTTTTATAAAATCATCATCATCACTTTTATCAAGCCAAATTCCATTTTCCTTTTGATAATAATCTGAATTTAAAAGAAGTTTGAAAGACAAATTTAATAATTCATCATAGGTATAGCTTGTGGATTCTTTTTCTTCTATCTTTTCTCCTTTTTGAACTGCATTCCATTCCTTCTCTAATTCATCTTGATCTTTTAATCCTAATGCATATAAAGTATAATCGCTTACTTGATTACTGTCATCTACCATTAAAATTACTTCGTTATAATTTTCAGGATATTTTCCTGCTAATAATTCATATTGAGACTTAAGTAGTTCTTCGTTATCCAATAATTCTTGCCATACATCTGTACCTCCCACACTCATGGAACTACTTCCCATCATAGAGGATACTGGTGATTCATTTTGTGCCTCTATTATTTCTCCCATTCCAAGTGCATCCATAACAGTACTTGGATTTACTCTTACAAATTCTTTGTTTGCCACATTTTTTGTGTTATATAAATTAATATTAAGCTTATAATTATACTGAATTGCATTTGCATTTTCTTTTATCGGATTTGATCCATTTTCAATATAATTCTTCAACTCTGTTAAATTATTTTTTTGCATTTTATTTGATAAAGTAGAAATCATATCTGTCATAATTTGATTTGAATATACTTTTCCTTCTTCTTGATTTGTTTCCCCTTCTTCATTTAATCCCATCATTTTTTCCATCATACTTGAAAAATCTACTGTTTGATCTTCGATTGAAATTGGATAAGAAGATAAAGTATCTTCTTCTACTTTAGAAATATAATTTTGTACTCCTGTTGATAAAGATAAAATAAGTGAAATTCCAATAATTCCAATACTTCCTGCAAAAGCAGTAAGTATCGTTCTTCCTTTTTTCGTCATTAAATTATTTAAGCTTAAAGATAAGGCTGTAAGAAAACTCATAGATGGCTTCTTTACTTTTTTCTTACTTTCTTCTTTTTTCATTTCTTCCTCTTTATATGTCATAGAGTCTTGTGTTACAACTCCATCTAGAACACGAATAATACGAGAAGAATATTTTTCTGCAAGTTCTGGATTATGTGTTACCATAATAATTAATTTGTCTTTTGAAATATTTTTTAATATTTCCATAATTTGTACACTAGTTTTCGTATCTAGTGCACCAGTTGGTTCATCTGCTAGAATGATATCTGGATCATTTACAAGTGCTCTTGCAATTGCTACTCTTTGCATTTGTCCTCCAGACATTTGGTTTGGCTTTTTATTAAGCTGATCTCCTAACCCTACATCTTCTAATGCCTTTATTGCTCTTTTTCTTCTTTCTGTTTTTGAAACACCGGATAATGTTAATGCCAATTCTACATTTGATAATACCGTTTGATGTGGAATCAAATTATAATTTTGGAACACGAAGCCAACAGAATGATTACGATAAGCATCCCAATCTCTATCTTTAAATTGTTTTGTTGATTTTCCATTGATAATTAAATCTCCTGTTGTATAGTGATCTAGTCCCCCAATAATATTTAATAATGTTGTTTTACCACAACCACTTGGTCCTAAAATTGATACAAATTCACTTTCTCGAAATTCAATGTCAATTCCTTTTAATGCTTGTACTTTTGTATCTCCAGACACATATTCTTTCGTAATATGTTTCAATTTTAACATAAATTAATCTCCTTTTTCTGATCGATTTATACTCGATATTTAGATTATTCTATCCTATCATTTTTATCCCTTTATTTCAATTGAAATCATAGATTTCACAATAAATTCACAAAAACTCGTCTTTTTATTAACAATATCATTTTGTCTTAATCATAAAAATCGGCATGACATCAAAAAAATAAAATGTCATGCCGGTTTTTCATAAATCTTATTTCACTAAAATATACGGACCTTTCACATTTTGCTCAAAGAGTTTTCGAACTGCTTGCAATCTATCATCTGACTCTTCCTCTAAAGCAAATGAACTGCTGTATATATCATCCGTAACCGTTTTCGGAATATTTAATATAATACATACATTTCTTCTAGCAAAGGTCGTCAAAACAACATTGGATGAAAGTTTTTCCGAATATCCATGAAGCATTACATATGTCTTTTCGTCTGGTATAAAATCAAATGTAATATCTTCCTTTATCTCGGACCCACAAATTATGTCAGCAACCAACATCATTTTTGGAACCTCTTGTTTTATTTCCCACGATTGTGCTATTACAGTATTTTCTTTGTTTGCATTTATTAAAAACTGTAAATATAACTCATGAGCTTCCTCAAATGGATAAAAAGTCCCTTGTGCAGTTACCACTCCATCTTTGCAGACAAGTATCACTTGATTTGTACTAGTAGCCAATTCTTCTTGACTTTTGTCTAAATATCCTACCACTAACAAATCCTTATCCAGTGGATCACCTGATACGATATTCACAAAAGCCATTTTATGCCCTTCTTTCGCCACCCACCAATCTGTTATCTTTGACTTTTTTAATTTTAGTTTCATAATGTCTTTTCCTCCTTGTAATACTCGGAGGATTACCCTCCGAGTCTATTTTACATTCTCTTTGGGTTTCCTAATTTTTTAGCAATTATACTATATTTTACATAAAATATCAATTATTGTTTACCATTTAATAAACCTATCGTTAATTTAGAATCACAAAACTCATTCAAGCAAAACGGTCGAATGAGTTTACTTTTCTATTTTATTTCAAATTCTAGTAAGATTTTCTCTTTTCCTTGATCTATATTTATTTCTTTTTTCATTTTATATTTTCTGAGCCATTATATTATATATATGCCAATGCTTTCTTTTTCCTAATCCTACATTTCCATCTTTTTCTATTTCATGATATTCTACTATTTTAAACTCCTTCTCAAACAAATTTAGTACTTGCTCCTTAGACAAAAATACCATATTTTCTTTTATTTCATTCCATGAATCATGTTCTCCAAAAAAGTTCCCGATAAAATATCCCTTTTCTAAAATACTATTTGTTATTTTTTTCCAAAATTCTTCAAAATAATTTTTATTACAAAATGGAATACTAAAATTCGCAACTAATAAATCATTTTTCTCTAATTCCACTTCTTCAAACTTTTGAATTTTAAATCTAAATTTTTTTCTTTCTATTTCTGTTAATCTCTGTTCTATCATATCTTTCGTATTTTCTTGATCAATTGCTAGAACATTCCACCCATTTTTTATCAAAAACACAGTATCTTTTCCGGATCCACATCCCAAATCAATTGCATTTTGTGGAGTTATTTTCATTTTCATTAGTTCTTTTACTAGAGGATGAGGTGGTGTATTTTTTGTAATTTCATAATATTTTTCTATATCTTTCATATTCTAGATTTATACATTTTCCTTTCACTTTTTTCGTTCATATCATTTCTTTCCCATATCATCAAATACTCTTCTTCTCCTGTATTTTCATCTAACTCTTCTTTTTCAATTCTAAAATTTTCTCTCTCGTAAAATTTTATTGCTCTTTCATTTTTTTGATATACATTTAAAGTTAGTTCTGGTTTTATGGATTTGACAAAATCAAGTAATTGTTTTCCAATTCCTTTGGACCTTTCTTCTTTCCAAACAAAGATTCCTTCAATATAGCTATGGTTCATTCCTATAAATCCTTGTATTTCGTTTTTCTCATCTTGATAAACATATATTTCCGCATTTAAAAACATTTTCTTTATTTTTTCTGAATAATTCTTCCAATAATCTTGTGGAATAAAACTATGCACTTTTATGTTAGTATCTAACCAAATTTCTGCTATCCTATTTATATCATTTGGGTTTGACTTTCTAATCATTTCTATTTCTGTTTCCTCCATTTATATCATATTTACTATATTTCCATGTTCTTTAATGATCTGAATTAGATTCTCTGTTTTCAACCAAACAGTTGCAGTATTATCATTTGGGTGAATCCCAATAATTCCAGGAGAACTTAAGAATTCTTTATCAAGAAAAAATTGTACTTTACATTCCTCGTCATTCAGTATTCCCAAAGGTGTAACGGCTCCCGGAATTAATCCCATGATGTTCATTAAATCACTTTCTGAAGCAAAAGTTAATGGACGTGTATTGTTTTTTCTTCGAAATTCTTTTAAATCAACTCTTTTATTTCCTTTAACTGTTATTAAATAATAGTTCTTCTTTTTATCATCTCTGACGAAAAGATTTTTTGCATCTGCTTCTGGATATGGAAGTGAAACTTCTGATAGCTCTTCCATATTATATACTGCTTCATGTTCTGTAATCTCGTGCCAAACATTTTTACTATTTAAATAATTGTAGATTTCTTTTTTATTCATCTTTTCCTCTTTTCATTTACGATTCTATATTAGCATACTATCATATACGATTCTAATGATCAATACGTTGCAAGATGTATTTGATTTGTAAAATCCATTTTATTGTTCTTTTATTCAAAATCACTTTTTACTAAAAAGATCTTCTTTATAAATGATCTTCTTTATTTAAATTTCTTTATATAAAAAACATTCTTTATCATGAGAATAAATCATACCAATTGCTTGTAAATAAGAATAGATGATTGTTGATCCTACAAACTTCATTCCTCTTTTTTGTAACTCATTTGATATATGATCTGATAATTCTGATGTTGTCCTATCAACTTCATATATTATTTTATCTTTTGTAAATGTCCTTAAATAGTTATAAAAAGAACCATATTCTTTTTGTATCTCTTTAAATATTTTTGCATTATTAATACTAGCTTTTATTTTTAATTTATTTCTTACTATTTTCTCATTTGATAACATTTTCTCTATTTTTTTCTCATCATAGTTACATATTTTATTTATATCAAATCCATCAAATTCTTCTCTAAATGCCTCTCTTTTATTTAATATGCATTCCCAAGAAAGTCCAGCTTGAAAAGATTCTAGAATTAACATTTCAAATAAATATTTATCATCAAAATTAGTTTTACACCATTCTTCATCATGATATTTTACATATAATTCATTTTTTAAATTACACCATTTACATCTTATCTTGTTTTCCATTTTCTACTCCTTACATTGCTGTACTTTTTTCTGTTTTATACAAATTACTCATCTCTACTCTTTCATGATCTAGTAACTTGATCTTTTTCTCTATTCCTCCGGCATATCCTGTTAAACTTCCATTTGCTCCTACTACTCTATGACAAGGAATAATAATTGAAATTGGATTATGTCCAACTGCTCCTCCTACTGCTTGTGTAGACATTTTATTCTTATTCATCTTTTTTGCTATTTCTCCATAAGTTGTAATTTTCCCATAAGGTATTTCGCATAACAGTTTCCATACATTTTTTGCAAACTTACTCCCAATAGGAGCTAAATCTAATTCCGAAATTTCTGGTTTTTCTCCATTAAAATATCTATCTAACCATTTTTTCGCTTTTAATAATATTGTTTCTTTATCATTTTCCTGCATTTCTTCCTTTATATTTCCTAAGTAATATTTTTGACCTTCTATCCATAATCCTATTAATTTATTGTTTTTACTTGCTAGTAAAAGTCTTCCAATTGGTGAGTGGTAGTACGTTGTGTATATCATATTTTTTCTCCCTTTTTATAAACTATTTTTATGGTATTGCATTTATTAAGTATTTCTTCGTAATTGCTATCTTTACTAAACTCTTTTATATTTTTAGTATTGCTCTAAATCCTCTATTAGAATAATATGACTCCGCTCCATTATGATAAATAAAAGTTCTATTATATCTTTTATCCCCAAATATCGCGCCGCCTAATAATCGGATTTCATTTTTTGTTAATAACCAACTTGATGATTTTAAATCGAAATCTCCTAATGTCTGAAGATATTTATATTCTTCTTCTGTTAATAATTTTATATTATTTTTTTCCGCTTCTACAATAGCACTCGATACTGGCTTGTTATTCTCTCTTCCAGTAAGAGCTTCATGATCATAACATAAATTTCTTCTATAAATTGGTGACTCTTTTGAACAATCACAATATAAATATTTATCATTTTCCTTATCATATAAAATTACATCAGGTTCTCCTCCTGTTTCTTCCATATATTTTAAAGATGATAAAGTTTCTTCATTTAATCTTTTTAAAATATCATTCCAGTCAATACTCATATGTCGATTCCTATTTTCTTTAAATCTTTTTTCTAAAATTAATACTAAATCTTTATTTGTCACTTCTTCTATTCCTCTCTTCCAATTTGTTTATCAATATCCATCTAGTATTATTTTTTTATCTTTTCTTTTATATTCTCTTACATCCATTTTTAGCTTATAACTTCTATAAATTAATATTTTGATATTATCATATAACTATTTAATTTTCAAATTTTAGTAAATCGTTAAACCCCTTTAAAGATATAAAACACTTTTTTGACACATAAGAAAAGTGGCTTCACCACATGTACAGATTGCTTTGCAATCGCACAGACTAAAGTAACTTAACCTTGTTACTCCAGAAATTTCTTACGTAATAAAAAAAGTTAGCTTTAAAATTGCTAACATTTTCTTTTTTATCCATATTAGTTTAATCTATCGTTTTAATTTTTGCTAAGGGCCTAATTTCTAACCAATTCTTATCACCATTTAATACAGCTGTCTTTATTTCTTTCAAATTAGATTTTGCTGTTTCTGTTATAAACTCTATTGTTTCTTTCAAATCTAGTATTTTTGTTTTCCCTGTTTTATAAAATACTTCATCTTTAACTTTTGATGGAATTTTCACTTGAAATTCCTTTTCTAAAGCTTCATTTAGAATATCATAATCATCATAAATATATTTTTTTGAAAAAGTTTTTAAAAACTTATTATAAAACAAATAATCCGTAACTAGATGTAAGAAATATCCTTTATCAAAATCATTATTAATATCTCTGTCATTAAAAAAATCTCTTAAATTCACCTCACTACTTTTAGGTCCATAATGAGTTAATGATTTATCTGCAACAGAATCAGGATAAATAATTCCTTGTATAAAATCATCGTAATTTTTTATTTCATTTGGATAAAATTTTAAATATTTTTCTCCAACTGCTAAATGAATCACATAACCTGCCATTTTTAACTCCTTCTTACACTATTTTGTTATTTCTTCATTGTGTCCTTCATCCTCTATACTATCATCATCAAAATCCATGGAATCATCAACTAAACCATCTAATTCGCGTTTCTCATAGTTTTGTAATCCCCCTGTTTCTTGTATAATCTTTTTATATACTGAACTAGAAATCTTCTTCATCTTTTCTTTAGATCTTGGTGTAATCTCAATATTGACTTCTCCCCAGTCTCCATCTCTTTTCCTTTTCTCTTCTTTTTCTTTTAAATCTTCGCCAAAAATTGCCACAAGATCTTTTTGTTCTATCGTCTCTCCAGGATGATCCTTCTGATATTGATCAATAATATTTCTTATAACATCATCTCTATTGGAATCTAGATCATAAAAGACAACTCCCTTTACTTGCTTTAGAGCTCTTAAAATTTCTGCTCGTTCTGTGGTATTTTGAATGGAATGTTTCTTCTTTCTATCAAAAATTCTTTCATCTGTTTTTACAACAACATATAAATCTTCACAAAATGTACTTGCCAAATTGATATTTTCAATATGCCCTGCATGAAGCAAATCAAAACTTCCAATTACAAAACCAGCTTTATATTTTTTCGCTTCTTCTATTTGTTTTACTTCATGCATATATTTTTCATAAGCAGCATCCGCAGCTTTTTCTATTTCATTCGGTTGTAAACTATCTACTGGAAATGTAAAAGCTACACCAGATAAACCTTGTGCAATTTGCATTCTATGATCTAAAGATTTCATCGGATATGTATACAATTTGGTATCACAACATTCATCTGTATATATTCCAACACCTAATGGTTTTCCTTCTTCTGATTTATTTAATACTCTATTTCTTATCTCTTTTGATATAGTATCAAATATACCTATTATAAGCTTATAATCTTTCTCTGACATAAATAACTCCTTTTTTTCTACTTTCAATATTAATTCTTATTCTTGTCTAAAAAATTTATATATTCACTTTTTATAATTTCTTTCAATTTTTCTGGGTCATTCGTATTTAATGGAAAAACAAATTTTACTCCATCAATATTTTTTGCTATCTCTATTCTCTTTTCTAGGCTATTAATGGGATGTGTAAAAAAGTTTTCTATAATAACATCTTCCGTATAAACTCCTATTCCAAATATTTCACAATTTCTTATATCTTCCTTTATCTTTTCTAATCCTTTTTCTGATAAATCATCAAATATTCCTATGCAGAAATCTATTTTCTTTTTTTCCATAGAATTTCCCCTCTCTTTTGTCTCTTTTTATTTCTTTAAATATTTTTTATAAAAAAGTTAAATTTTGCTAAGAGTCACATTTATCGTGTGATTAGTTTAGCACTATATATGCTATTTTAACATATTTATTTGTATATTTCTAGTAATTCCTTTATTTTTCCATTGTAGCATCCTCTAATACTTTAGAAAGTAGTTCTGCAAATTATGCTTCTAATTCCTATTCATTTTTTATAACTTCTTTTATTTGTTCCATTAAAATTGGACCTGATCTCAGAATTTTTATTTCTTCTGATGTACAGTCTATTATTGTACTCGCTCGTCCAAATGATACAGAACCTTCCATCATTCCATCTAAAAGTGGACACGCTTTCTCTATTTCATCTAAATTGGTACATGTAGGTTCTCCACTTTGATTCGCACTACTCATAAAAATCGGACTATTAATCTTCCTAATTAACTCCTCTAATGCTTTTGATGTAGCCATTCTAACAGCAATGGTTGTTCCTCCATTACTAACATAGTCTGGTATTTGGGGATTCTTTTTCAAAATTAAAGTAATCGGTCCGGGCATGAACGCTCGAATTAATTTTTCTGCTTTCTCATCTACTATTGCAATACTTTTGATTTGTTCTTCATCTGCACACATAACTGGAAATAGTTTAGTTTCTGGTCGTTTTTTGACAATTACCAACTTATCATGTGCTTTTACTGAATTCATACGTGCACATACACCATAAACTGTATCTGTAGGAACACTAATTACTCCATCTCTTTTTAATATTTCTGCTAATTCATCTATTTCACTTTGTTTATATCTCTTCATCCATATAATCCACCTTTCTCTTTTTTATATTATACCTCAATATTATAAATATTTCTAATACCATCTATTACCAACTTCAATATCAATCTCTATAAAATAATTTTCCTAATAAATTAGCAAAAATCTCTGCTATTCTTCTTTCTACATTATGAGTCATGTTATCTAATTAAGTAAATATTCTTAGTTCATATTTAATCTTAAAAATCCCCAAAACATAAAAAATATTAAAAATTTTTTATACTTCAGATCTTTTTAAATTTGATAATATAGACGATTAAAGATCATTCATAACGAATGATCTTTTGTTATTTTTATAAGAATTTCTATGTATTTTTATACTATCCAAATAATTTATAATGTTTGTTTAACTTTTAATTATTTTTTTCTTTTTTTAATTCCTTTAGATACTTCTTTTAAATGTAATTAGTAATATTTTAGATAGAAATCAATAAAATATGTATTTTTAGCAATTTATTAGAAATTCTTTAGAAAGCAAAAAAATAATACCAAGAGAATGTTTCCAAACCCTTGATATTATTTGGTGCAGATGGCCGGAATCGAACCGGCACGGTTTATTCAACCGCAGGATTTTAAGTTATTCTATCATTTTAATGGTTAGTGATGAATAATACTTTTTAATACTGTTATTTTTGTATTCAAAAGTCTCTTATTTCAAACTATTTCATTGTTTTTATTGTAATATAAACATTCTTGAATTTATATAAATCTATCATAACTTTTTTAAGTTTTGTTAGAAATTTGTTAGAAAATTTAAAACAGTATTTATTCTAAAAGAATCCCCCATTTATTAAAATGAAATTTTGCATATTTAAAATTCAAACTGAACAGGCGTAGTTTATTACCTGTTCTAATTTTTCGCCACAAAATCGATTGTAGTGCGAAGGAAAGGAAAAATATATGCAAGATTTTAATTTTTATAAAGTTAATGAAACATT
>DVNH01000042.1 GCA_018714565.1 Candidatus Merdicola faecigallinarum
TTTTCCATATATTCCATATATTTTTCTATATTCACTTTATACATTTTATGCAGCAATTTTGCTTCTATTTCTTCTCCAAGTCCTTTTATTTTTCTTATATCTCCTTTTTCTAAATTCCAAATCTCTTCTAATGTTTTATAATGCTTTAATAATTTGAATAGTGTTTTATATCCCAATCCAGGGATTCTAGAAAGCCATAACCAATACTCTTTTTCTTTCATACTTCCTCCTTTTTATTATGAAAAGTGGCTTCGCCACATGTACAGATTACTTTGTAATCGCACAGACTAAAGTAACTTAACCTTGTTACTCCAGAAATTTCTGACGAAATTTCCTACGTAATAAAAACTAAAACTTTTTCTAAAAAGCAAAAATAGGAGAACGAAATGTCCCCCTATCTATCTTTTTTTATCTTTTCTATTTTATATATTTTGATGTTTTGCTGCTTTTACTACATTTTCCATAAGCATTGCAATTGTCATTGGTCCTACTCCCCCCGGAACAGGTGTGATATACGATGCCTTTTTAGAAACTTGTTCAAAATCAACGTCTCCTACTAATTTTCCATTTTCTAATCGATTAATTCCTACATCAATTACCACGCATCCCTCTTTTACCATGTCTTCTTTTACAAAATTAGCTTTTCCTAATGCAGCAACAATGAGATCTGCCTTTTTGGTTATTTCTTCAATATTTTTCGTTCTAGAGTGGCATACTGTAACTGTTGCATTTTTGGATAATAGACATTGTACTAATGGCTTTCCCACAATGTTACTTCTCCCTATAATAACTGCATTTTTTCCCTCTATATTAATATTATAGGCCTCTAGCATTCTCATAACACCATATGGCGTGCATGCTACAAAAGTATCTTGTCCCAATACTAGCTTTCCTACATTCATTGGATGAAATCCGTCTACATCTTTGCTAGGATCAATTGCTCGAAAAGCAACATTAATATCTAAATGCTTTGGAAGTGGGCTTTGCAATAAAATCCCTGAAATATCTGCTCTTTTATTTAATTTTTCTATTAAGCTTAATAGCTCGTCCATTTGTGTTGTTTCTTCTAAAATATATTCCTCATATTCGATTCCCGTTTTGTTACATGCTTTGCTTTTATTTCTTACATATACCTTAGAAGCTTCATCATTTCCTACTAAAATAACTGCAAGTTTTGGTATGATTCCATCTTCCTTTAACTTATCTACTTCTTGTTTTAATGATTGTTTAATATTTTTTGCTAATTCTTTCCCATTTATTATTTCAGCCATATTTACACACCTTTATCTTTTATTTTTTATCTTCCTCATTTTATCTAATTTCTTTTTCTTTTTCAATATTTAAACTTAATTTTTTTCTATGTAACGATGTGATTTCCCATCACGGAACTCACATCGCTTTTTCTAGCATTTTTTATTGCAAATCAACATAATAATTCTCAAAATGAATAGAAGTAATAAAATCGCAATTAGTACGCTAATCGCTGGCAATGATAAAAGAATAATAATACTTGTTAAGCCTCCAACTAATAATCCTACTGTAAATAAAAGTGCTCCTAATAAAATTGCAAGAACAATATCTATACAACAAGTTTTCTTTTCTTTTTTGCAAGGTTTTGGTTCTTTGTTGCAATTACAATAATCTTGTTCATAATTATATGGTTCTATCACTATTCTCACCTCTTACTATAAAACAATTTCTTTTGTTTTATAGTAATATTGTATGATACTTTCTATCTTTTTGTGACTATTCTTGTTTATCTTCTTGTTTAAAAGTAATTTTATTTCCCATATTTCCAGCTCTTGTCACCATGTGATACCCATACTTATCTTTTAAAGCATCTACTATTTTATCTAACTTTTCTTGTTTTTTATCATCTTGTACTTCAAATAAACTTAATTGTCTTTCTTCCCCTTTGCATAATTTTTCAACTCGAATTCCAATTAAACGAATTCTTTCCCCTATATATAATTCTTTTAGCAATTCTTTTGCTACCTCAAAAATTTCTTTTGTTGTATTTTTAGGATACTCTAGTTTTTTTTGATGAGAATATAGTTTAAAATCACTATTTTTTATTTGAACACTAATGACAGAAGCATACATATTTGTTTTTCTTAAGCGATATGTTGTTTGTTCTGTTAATGCCAGTAATACTTCATCTAATTTACTAATATCGGTTATATCTTGTGATAATGTAATTGAATTTCCAATTCCTTTTGGATCTTGCTTTTTATATTCTACTTCTGAATAATCGATGCCATTGGCATATTCCCACATTAATTTTCCAAATTTTCCAAATCTTTTTATTAATAATTTTGGTTCTGCTTTTGCTAAATCTCCGATCTTCTTTATTCCCATATGTTCTAATTTAGGTAATGTTTGTTTTCCAACCATAAATAATTCTGATACTGGCAATCTCCACATTTTACTCGGTATCTCTTCTTCAAATAAAGTATGAACTTTATTTGGTTTTTGAAAATCCGACGCCATTTTTGCTAATAGTTTGTTATGTGCCACTCCAACATTTACAGTAAAGCCCAACTCTTCTCTTACTCTTTTACTGATTTCATAAGCAATTTGTAATGGAGTTCTATTTTGCAAAAATTGAGTAATATCTAAGAAACATTCATCAATGGAAAATCGTTCAATATGATCTGTATATTCTAATAATAGTTGATAAAGTGCATTTGAATATGAATAATACACTTTAAAATCACTTGAATAAATTTTGATACTTGGACATTTTTTTCTTGCAAAATAGATCGGCTCTCCAGTTTTTATTCCAAATTGTTTTGCAACTGGACTTTTTGCAAGCACAATTCCATGTCTTTGTTTTTCATCTCCACCAATAATTGCTGGTATTGTTCTTATATCCAGTGTTTCTCCTTGTTTTAACAAATGAATTGCCGTCCATGATAAAAAGGCATTATTTACATCTACATGCAAGATTTGTCTTTCCATTTCTCTCACCTAAAGTCATTTTAGAACATAAGTTCGTTTTCGTCAATATTTTTCTTTTTTATACCTTTTTTCATTACCTAAAAAATAAAAGTCGTTTAATAATTATCTCTCTTTCTGTAAAAAAGCTACTTTTAATAATTAACTTTTGAATTGGATTAAAAAAACAATCAATAAGCGGTATTTCTTTTAACTTAAACTTTCTTTGAATTGCATCACAAGTAAATAATTTACAAGTAAGACATTGAGCCGAACATTTTTTTTCTTTTAAATAAGGACATACCTTTAATTTACCACCCAAAAAAAATGGTTTAGTAAATTTATGACAACATCCCATTGTAATTTTTTCTTTACACTTTCCTGATCTTTTCTCAATACAAACATCATTTTTAAAATCGCAATAATTATTTTTTTCAAATTCTTCGTCAATATCTTTACATACTTGATCATAAATATATTCTATTTTTTCTCTCTTATTTGTAAGAAAAATAGCTTTCATACATTTTATTAAGTCTTCTTTTATTTTTATTTTCTTATTTCCGATCATTTCAAAAATCATCTTTGGTTCATCTGTTTTTATGCTTTGATATTTCTTTTCTATTTTTTGAATCTTTCTAATTAAATCCTTTATATCATCTACATCATCTATATTAATACATATCCATATTGGAGAATTATCTTTTGGTTGTTTTATTTGTGCTGTTTTTGTTATGTCTACTAAATTCTGAATATTATATATCTTTTTCCATTGTATTATTTCTTCTTTTTCTATTAATACTATATTCTTTCCTTTTAATTCTATCATTTTAATATCTCTTCCTTATTCTCTTTCTTCTTCTTTTCTATTATGATTCATTATTACTCTTTTAATATCTAATATTTTAAATAATTCATATTCATTATTTAAAATATAATAACTTACTATTTCTTTTTCTGTAATTTTATTTTTAGAAATTTTTTCTGCTATCTCATTATTAATTTCTTTATATCTTATATCACAAATCATAACTAACATTTTTTTACATTTTTGTCAACAATTTCAAAAAAAATATACTTTATTTCAAATTTATGATATAATTAATATAGTTTATTAGAAATGGAGATAATAAATATGCTTTCTTTTGAAGAAAAACATCGAATATTTCTTACCAATATCCATCATGGAAATATAGGCAGATTATATCCTATTGAAGATTTAGATTCAGCAAAACGTGCTTATCGAAGCGTTTCCATTGACATTATGAGAAATAACTCAAAACCTTATTCTGATGGATCTCCTGGTGAAGGAAGAGATCTTTAAAAAAGAAAAACTCTAGAATAAAATTGATTTACTCAATATATTCTAGAGTTTTTCTTTTTATTTCATTTTTATCTTAATCATACCATTCTAATTCCCAATCTACAATTTTAACGGTATCACCTTCTTGTACTCCGGCCTTTTTTAATTCTCTATTTACTCCTAATTGTTCTAGACATTTTTGGAAATAATATAAAGATTCATTATCTTCTAAATTTACTCTTGCCATAAGTCTTTGAACAGCTGGTCCATCCACAACAAACATATCTTTTTCTTTTGTAATAGTAAAATCGTCTCGTTTTTCTTCTAGCGTATAACGTTTTCTTTCTTCCACACTTATTAATTCTTCTTTTGGTAACTCTTTTAATAGTTCTGTTACTCTTTGCATTAATTCTTTTACTCCCTGCCCTGTAGCAGAAGATATTTTAAAGAATTCTAAGTTCTTCTCTTTTGCTAATTCTTCTAATTTCTTTTCATTTTCTTCATCTTGTACAATATCTGCCTTTGTTGCTACAACGATTTGCTTTCTATTTGCTAATTTTTCACTATATTTTTTTAGTTCACTATTGATTGCATAAAAATCTTGTATTGGGTCTCTTCCTTCCATTCCGGAAACATCAATTAAATGAAGTAATAATCTTGTTCTTTCGATA
This sequence comes from Candidatus Merdicola faecigallinarum, assembly GCA_018714565.1. GTDB lineage: Bacteria > Bacillota > Clostridia > TANB77 > CAG-508 > Merdicola > Merdicola faecigallinarum. The sequence continues at coordinate 4,909 of DVNH01000042.1, forward strand.
TGTCTTAGGAATTGAAGTCCCAGTCCTACTCCTTCACTTGCTCCCTCTATAATTCCTGGTATATCTGCAATAACAAAACTATCTCCATAATCCGTTTTTACAACACCTAAGTTTGGATTAATTGTAGTGAATTGGTAGTTTGCAATTTTAGGTTTTGCTGAGGTAACAACAGATAGAAATGTGGACTTACCTGCATTTGGAAATCCAACCAAACCAACATCTGCTAATGATTTTAATTCCAATATTAATTCTTTTTCAATTCCTTTTTCTCCATCTTGTGAAAATCTAGGTGCTTGTCTCGTAGAAGTCGCAAAATGAGAATTTCCTTTTCCTCCTCTTCCCCCTGGAAGAATTAGTTCTTTTTGATTTGGAGAAGATAAATCAGCAACTACTTCTCCTGTTTCGGCATCTTTTACAAGAGTACCTAATGGAACTTTCACATATAAATCCTGACCGCTTTTTCCATAGCAATGTGATCCACTTCCATTTTGGCCATTTTCTGCTTTAAATCTTCTTTTATAGCGAAAATCTACAAGTGTATTAGAATCCGGATCTACAACGAAATAGATGTCTCCACCTTTTCCGCCATCTCCTCCGTCTGGTCCTCCTGCTGCTACATATTTTTCTCTACGAAAAGATACTGCACCATTTCCACCATCGCCTGATTTTATTGTAATTTTTGCATAATCTGTATACATACTTATCTCCTTCTTACCATTTGATTATTTTAAGCAAAATAATCTAGTTTCATTGCTTCTTTTACTCTTTTCATTGTTTCTTTTGCTATCTTTTGTGCATGCTTTGTTCCTTCCATTAAGATTTCTTTTACTTCTTCTGGTCTTTCTTCATAATAACGTCTTCTTTCACGAATTGGCTCTAGTACTTCTATAATATTTTTAATCAATTGTTTTTTACAAGCAACACATCCTCTTTTTCCTTCACGACATTCTTTTTCAATTTCTTCAATCTCTTTTGGATCTTTTCCAAATAATTTATGATAATAAGATACCATACAAATATCAGGATTTCCTAAATCATCTTTTTTTATTCTACCCGGATCTGTAACAGCAGACATAACCTTTCTTGCAATCTCCTCATCAGAATCAGATAAATAGATTGCATTTCCTAAGGATTTTCCCATTTTTTCATTTCCGTCTAATCCTTTTATCCTTTTATTATCTCCTACTACAGCCTTTGGTAAATACAATGTTTCACCATAGATACTGTTAAATTTACGAACAATTTCTCTACATTGTTCAATTAAAGGAAGCTGATCTTCTCCTACTGGTACAATCGTTCCGTCAAATACTGTAATATCTGCCGCTTGACTTACAGGGTATCCCAAAAAGCCATAAGTAACACTTTCTCCAAAAATTTCTCTTTTTTGTGCAATTTCCGTTTTTACCGTTGGGTTTCTTTCTAGTCTCGCAATCGTTACTAAATTAGAATAAAAAACCGTTAATTCTGCAATCTCTGGAATCATCGATTGTAAAAATATAGTTGCTTTATTCGGATCAATTCCTACTGCCAATTCATCCATTACGATTTCATTTACATTTTTCTTTACCTTTTCAGGATGATTAAAATTATCAGTTAAGGCCTGCACATCCGCTACTTCTATAAAAGTTTCATATTTTCCTTGTAATTTTACTCTATTTTGTAGCGATCCAAAATAGTGACCTATATGTAATTTTCCTGTTGGCCTATCCCCTGTTAAAATTCTATCTCTCTTTTCTAACATTTCTTTTCTCTCCTTTATAAGCCTAATTCCTCATGTGCATCTTGCAAAGCAATTAGTGTTTGCTCTAATACATAATCTAATTCTAGCTCTGCCATTTCTGCACCTTTTGCAATTAATTCTCTATCTACTTTAGCCGCAAAACTTTTGCTCTTCCATTTTTTCTTTAATGATTTTAATGTTAAATCTTCTAGTTTCTTACTTGGCTGCATTAAAGCTGCTGCTATTACTAATCCTGTTAATTCATCTATCGTATATAATATCTTTTCCATAAATAATTTTGGTTCTACTTCATTTTGTACTAATCCATATCCATGGCTTTGAATAGAGTGAATCATATCCTCTTCTACGCCTTCTGATTTTAAAATTTCTACACATTTCACACAATGCTCTTCTGGATATTTTTCATAATCGATATCATGCAATAATCCCACGATTTGCCATCGTTCTACATCCTCGTGATTTAATTGTGCAAAATGTTTCATTGTTGCACTTACTGCAATACAATGTTTTTGAAGACTTTCTTGTGTAATATACTTCTTTAAAATGCTATATGCTTGATCTATATTCATCCCTATTCCTCCTTTTACGTTATCTATTATACATGATTTTGAATTTTTTTACAACTAAGTCCATTTGCTTCCCTTATTATGTAACTGCTTTATTTGAATTCTTAGTAAAATCTTATAAATACAAAATAAAAGTAGACACATTTCGTTGAAAACTCCAACTTTCGGTGTCTACTTTTATTTTATATTTATCTTAAGCGTTTGCTTCCTCTTTTTTTGTTTCTGTTTCTGGATAAACACTAATTTTCTTTTTATCTTTACCCATTCTTTCGAACTTAACAATTCCGTTTACTAATGCGTATAATGTATCATCGCTACCAATTCCAACATTAGTTCCTGGATGGAATTTTGTTCCTCTTTGTCTCATTAATATGTTTCCAGCTAATACAAATTGTCCATCTGCTCTTTTGACACCAAGACGTTTTGATTCACTGTCTCTACCGTTCTTAACACTACCTTGACCTTTCTTATGAGCCATTCTTTCCACTCCTTTCTTGTTTCAAAATTCTCAAAAGTCTATTTTATAGTCTCTTACTATGCTTCTGCTTCTTCTGCTTTTGCAGCTTTTTTTGCAGGCATTTTAATTGTAGTTATTTCAACTCTAGTATAAGGTTGTCTATGTCCTTGTTTTCTTCTATAATTTTTCTTTGCTTTATATTTGAAAACAACAATTTTCTTTCCTTTTCCGTGGTTTACTACTTTTCCTTCAACTTTAATACCTTTTACATAAGGATTTCCAACTTCTACTTTTCCTTCATTTGATACTAAAATTACTTTATCAAAAGTAACTTTTTTTCCTTCTTCTGTATCTAATTTTTCAAAAAAGATAACGTCTCCTTCTGCTACTTTGTATTGTCTTCCACAGCTTTCTATAATTGCGTACATTAAAAATGCACCTCCTTAATATGTATACTCGCTAAGCATAAATTCAAGGTAGTTAGATTTCTCTAACATTTATTTACCCGACCTAGGCGGCTTACAGGTAAGTATTTTATCATATAACACTAAAATTTGTCAAGCTTTTATGCTTGTTCTTTTTTTCATTCACTTTCTCTTGCTTTTTTTATTCCTTCCGCTTATAATCAATTTATGAAAGATTTAATTATTAATAAAAAATATGATGGTAAAAAATTAAATAATTTTCTTTTTGATACCTTTCCAAATTTAAGTTCTAGCATTTTTTATCGTGCTTTACGTAAAAAAGATATTTTAGTAAACGGAAAGCGTATTCATGAAAATATTACAGTATTTGAAAATGATACAATTCGTATCTATATTTCTGATGAGTTACTAGATGGTTTTCCTTCTATTCCAGTTATTTACGAAGATTCTAACATTCTTATTGTAAATAAACCTGCAGGTATTGAGGTAACAAATCATGAGCATTCTTTAACCAATATGTTACAAAAGAAGTATGGTAATTTTGTTATGCCATGCCATCGCATCGATCGTAATACCTTTGGTTTAGTTTTATTTGCTAAAACAGAAGAATCACTTTCTATCTTACTAGAAAAATTTAAAAATAGAGAAATTGAAAAACACTACTTAGCTCAAGTGTACGGAATTCCTAAAAAAGATTCTGAAACTTTATATGCTTATTTATTTAAAGATACGAAAAAGTCAAGAGTATATATTTCCGATATTCCTAAAAAAGGATATCAAAAAATTATCACTTCTTATACTATAAAGGAAAAAGATGTTAAAAACCATTCTTCTATTCTTAATGTTAACCTTAAAACAGGAAGAACCCATCAAATTCGCGCCCATCTTGCCTTTATTGGTTATCCTATTATTGGTGACGGAAAATATGGAAAAAATGAAATTAATAAAAAATTTCATCAAAAAACACAATTATTATGTAGTTACAAAATAAAATTTAATTTTTATACAGATAGTGGAATATTAAACTACTTACGTGGAAAAGAATTTTCTTTAAATGTTTTTCCTTTTTCTATAAAAGAAGATTAAAATAAATAATATATTTTTAGAAATAAAAAAAGTTGCCTTAATTTTTATTTAAGACAACTTTTCTTACATTATTCAAATATTTCATAAAATTCTTTTTCTGTAATTTTTTCTTTTTCTAACAATATCTGTGCAACACGATCTAGTTTATCTCTATGTTCTATTAAAATTCTTTGTGCCCTTTGGTATGCTGTATCAATTAAGATTTTGATTTCCGCTCCAATCGCATCTTCCATTTTTTCCCCATATACAATGATTTGATCTGGGTTTGCTGCACTTTGCATTGAAATTGGTCCAATCGTATCACTCATTCCATACATGGTAATCATATCTCTTGCAATTCCTGTTGCTACTTCTAAATCGTTACTTGCACCTGTTGAAATATCATTTAATGCAATTTTTTCTGCTGCTCTACCTCCTAATAAGGCAATCAATTTCTCTTCTAATTCGGTTTTTGCTACGTAGTACTTATCTTCATTGGAACGATACATCGTGTAGCCTCCTGCCACTCCTCTTGGAACGATCGAAATTTCTTTTACATCATTTTGTGTTTCTAAATATCTGCTTACTACTGCATGTCCTGCTTCATGATAAGCTGTTAATTTTTTATCTTTTTCTGAAATAAGTCTACTATGTTTTTCTAATCCAACTGTCACTTTCTTAATTGCTTCTTCAATATCATCTCTATGAATCGATTCTTTCTTTTTTACCGTTGCAATAATTGCTGCTTCATTTAAAATATTGGCAAGTTCTGCTCCCGTAAATCCTGCGGTATCTTCTGCTATATCTTTAAAAGAAACATCTTCTGCAAATTGTTTTTCTTTTGCATGTATTTTTAAGATTTCTTCTCTTCCTTTTTTATCTGGTGTTCCAATCATAATTTGACGATCAAATCTACCAGGTCTTAATAATGCTTTATCTAACATTTCTGGTCTATTGGTTGCAGCCAATACAATAATTGTTTCTGTAGAATCAAATCCATCCATTTCTACTAATAACTGATTTAATGTTTGATTATTTTCTGATTCCGCTCCGCTTGCATTTGTTCTTCTTGCTCCAATGGCATCAATTTCATCAATAAAGACAATACATGGAGATATTTTTCTTGCCTTCTCAAATAATTTTCTTACTCTTGATGCACCAAGACCTGCAAACATTTCTATAAATTCAGAACCACTCATTTGAATAAATGGTACTTTTGCTTCTCCTGCAACCGCTTTTGCAATTAAGGTTTTTCCTGTTCCAGGTTTTCCACATAATAATATTCCTTTTGGTACCTTTGCTCCCATACGATAAAATTCATCTGGATTTTTTAGAAAGTCTACGATTTCTACTAATTCCTTTTTCTCTTCATCTAAACCTGCAATATCATCAAATTTTGTATTTGTTTCATTTTCTTCACTATCGTATACTTTTCCTTTATCGCCTAATCCTTGCATCTTAAAAATTAGAACAAAAATAGAGATCATAAGTACAATTGTAATTACTTGAAATAAATTGTCTTTTATGAAAGTCATCGCACCTTCTGATTTTTGCTCTACTTCAATTTGACTTCCTTCTTCTACCTTTCTTTGTACATATTCTGTAAAGGCCTGTAAATTAGGAACTCTAGTTTGTTTTTCTTCTTCTATATCACGTAATTTTACATCTACTACATTACTTCCAGATTTCATTTCGATTTTTTCTACTGTATCATCACTAATGTTTTTAATTAACTCTGTATATGGAAGTGACATTTCTTCTTCTTTTTGTTTACCAGTTTGAATTGCATAAAATGTAACTGCAATTAAAGCGATTAAAAGTATAATTGCACCAATTGTAGCATATACTAACTTTTTCTTTTCTTTTTGTTTTCTATTTTCTTTATTGTCATAGTTTTCTTTTCTCACTTTTTCCTATCTCCTTTACGCTTCTCCTTTTGCTTCATTTCCTATTTTGCCATCTTCTTTTTTCTTTTCTTCCTTTTTCTCTTGTTCTTCTTGTTTTTCTTCTTTTTTATCTTCTTTCTTTTCTTTTGGCTCTTCCTCTTGTTGCTTTAGTTCTTCTTTTACTTTTTCTTGTTCTTCTATAATTTTCATTAGTTGTATTTGTTGCTTAATCAAATTAGAACGAATTAACAAAATAGCAGTGATAATATAAATGTAAGTAATTGTTGTATACACAATGTAAAAATACTGCATGTAAAATCCTGTAAATAAATTTACTCCAATGTAAATAATGTTTAATAAGATAGGAAGTGTTAGCGCATGTACTGTAATATTAAATAAACTTCCTATTTTTAATTTTAAGCCTGTTATTCTAGCAGCAAGATATCCCATAATAATAGGTGCAATACAGTCTAATAGTCCATAAGTAGCATACAGTAAAAATACACTAAATGTACCAAAAATTAAAATAACGAAATATCCTATCCATTGGCCTTGGTCTATATAGGAAATAAGTTGTTCTTGGTTAAAATTCTGAATTTGATATTCTTTTGAAATATCTTCATATGTTCTTATGATAGGAGCTTCTGCTAAAGAATTTCTTACTTCAATTCTATCTTTTAAAATAAAAACTCCTGTGCTATATAATTGGGCTTTTTTGTCATATTCTTCTTTTTTGGTTTGGTCTATATCACTTGTATCAATAATGACAATCCCAGGAAATATTTTCTCATTCTCAATGATAATTGGTTCTTCGTTATTCACAGATAATGAATTATTTTCAAAAACAATTGATATATTTTGATCTTTTAAATAAGAAATTCCTTGGTTTAAGTGAATTCCTATTTTGATACAAAATAAAATTGCAATTGCAAGACTGAATAATAAAAATATTTTTAAAAAATATTGTATTCCACGGCTTACGTTTTCTGTTGCAAAATCTTGATATTTATCAAAATCTTTAATACTTGCAATTGCCGTTTTAAAAAATGATTCTTTTTTATTTTCCATTACTGGTACTCCCTTCTTATGTTGCTATCCACATAAATTGGGCTTATTTCTAGTTGTACTTCATCACCGATATGAACATCATCTTGATCTGTAATATCTATCGTAATATGGTACATTCCCAATCTGCCGATTATTGGATATGTTTTTTTATTTATTTTAACAGTTAACACTTCTTTCTTTAAAAAGCTCTTTAAATTATTTACAAGATATCTTACCTTATCTCTAAATCGAAACATATCTGGAAAAACTTTAACATGAAATCCATCTGCATATCCTACTGGCGCGATGGCAACTTTTTTTTCTTCTTTTGTTTGATATATATTAGAATATCCTATATTCCATCCTTTTGGTAATGTTCTAATTTCTGTAATATTACTTTTTAAGTAGCCAATTTTCTTTAATCCGATCCTATTTTCTACTGATATTCTACCTAGAAATGCAGATCCAATTCGAACAGCATCTAAATTCATTTCTGGAAATTTAAGAAAAGCAGAAGAATTAGAACAATGTGCTATGCCTACTGAAATTTTTTGTTCTTTTAAATATCCTACTATCTCTTTAAATCTTCGAAACTGTTCTTTGGTCCACTCATTTTTGTTAAAAAAAGCTAATGAAAAATGGGTAAAGATTCCTTCTATTTTTATTCCCTGTAATCCCTTCAAAAATTCATAAAGTTCCTCTTTTTCTTGATATAAAAATCCATACCTCCCAAATCCAGTATCAATTGCAATATGAACATTTACTACTTTATTTTGTTCTTTTGCTATTTTTTCTACTGCTTGTCCTGCTTCTTTTGAACCAATTGTTAATATAATATTGTTTTCAATTAATTCTCTGATTTCCTCTTCGATACTGGTAGAAGATAGCATTAATATTTTTTCTTTTATTCCTGCTTTCCTTAAGCTTACTGCTTCTTCCACTGTGGAAACTGCAAAAAAGTTAATCCCTTGATCCATTAAAATGTTAGCATAATCTATCATTCCTAAACCGTAACCATTTGATTTAATCACAGCAATGATCGTTGGCGCTTTTTCTGCATTTTGTTTTGCATATTGCTTAATTGCTTCTATATTATGTTTTAAATCTTCTTTTTTTATGACTAATGCTTTCATTTTTTCTCCTTATTTTTTCTTCATCGTTTTTACAAATCCTCTTACCTTACGGAATACTTTTTCTGAGAACTGATATAAAGCATATCTTACTTTTTTGTATGGAATGTAAATTTCACCTATAAATTCTGTAAATTCCGCACCAAATCCTTTTTTAAATCGGTATAAACCATATTGTGGATGATTTTCATCTACTACTCCAGATACTCCTCTTAAATCAAACATGTCATCTTTCCTTTGAATCGCAAGTTTTATCATTTCCCACTGCAATAAATAATTTGGCATCACGTTACGATAAGCATTACTACTTGCGCCATATAAGTACCATGTTTTATTTCCATACATAATTGGAATGACTCCAGAAATTGGCTTTCCTTCATAATATGCCATTAATACTTTCATATGTTCTGGTGCTAATTCATCATACATTTTTTCAAAATATTCTAATGGTCTTATGATAAATCCATCTCTTGCTCCTGTTTCCACCATAATTTTATGAAAATCTTTTAAATCTTCTTTTGTTCCTTCTTTTACAGTAACTCCTTTTCTTGTTGCCAATCTTACATTATATCTTGTTTTAGAATGAAAACCTGCAAATATTTCATCTTCTGTTTTTCCTTTTATATCTAAGCGAAATACATATCTTGGTTGTATTTCATCTCTAAAATCTTTTGCATTATCTTTAATTTGATATCCCAATTTTTGTACAATCTCTCTAAATTCTTTGTCATCACTTTTGATATCAGGTTCAATTTTTAATACCATCGCATGATATTTTTCAGCTAATTGTTTTGCTCCTTCTGTTAATTGTGCTAATACTTTTTCATCATGAATATCACAAACAGGTCCTCTGGAAGAATACATTAAATACCCAAAAATAGGAATCTTTCTAACTAAAACACTTAATGATCCTACTATATTTTGTTTTTCGTCTTCTGCAACAACTACTTCATTTTTCCAAAAGCTTTTTACTTTTCCCCATTCTAAAGATTGTTGGAAATTACATCTTTCATGATTTTCTAAAAATTCCGTATATTCTTTTCTTTGTTTCTCATCTTGTAAATCTAATATTCTCACTTTGTTTTCCTCCACTTATATTATATCCTTCATTTCCATATTTTACACTAAGTATCTTATTTTTACAAGTATGTCCCACGGATTCTAAAAAAATATAGCGGATTTTTTATCCGCTAATTTTAGCAACATCTTCCGCATCCATTTCCACAATTTGTGAACAATAGTAAGAATATAATGATAAAGAATAATATTGTACAATCGTCTCCGCAACCTCCGAATAATCCATTAAAGAATCCTCCGTTATTGTTGCATCCACAACCACATCCGCAATTTCTTTCTTCTTGCATTTTTGATACCTCCTTTTTGTTTTATATGATATAGTATGCGAATTTTGTTTTTTGTGTTACAATAGAAGCAAAGATATTATATATTACAAAAAAATGGAGGTATTGTTTTGGAATTACTTGCTCCTGTTCGGAGATTTTGAATGTTTAAAAGCTGCTGTACAAAATGGTGCAGACAGTGTATATTTTGGTGCTAACTCTTTTAGTGCAAGAGCTTATGCACATAATTTTAATTTAGGAGAATTAAAACAATCCATTCAGTATGCAAAACTTAGGAATGTACATACTCATCTTACTTTAAATACTTTATTAAAAGACTCAGAATTAGAAGAAGCAATTACTCTTGCGAGTAAAGCGTATGAATTTGGAATTGATGCTATCATAGTTCAAGATTTAGGTCTTGCCAAAACACTTATGAAGTATTTTCCTGATCTTCCTCTTCATGCCAGTACACAAATGACAGCACATAATTTAGAAGGAGTACTAGCATTAGAAAATCTAGGCTTTAAAAGAGTCGTTCTTTCTAGAGAACTTTCTTTAGAAGAAATTGAATATATCAAAAGCCATTGTAAGGTAGAAATTGAAGTTTTTGCACATGGAGCACTATGTATGTCTTATTCCGGCCAATGTCTTTTCTCTAGTATGATTGGTGGAAGGTCTGGAAATCGTGGAAAATGTGCTCAGCCATGTAGACTCCCTTATGATCTTTTAAAGCAAGATAAAAATGGAAAAGAAACCGTTTTGGATAAAGGCTATTTATTAAGCCCTAGAGATTTGTGTAGCTTAGAATTGTTACCTAACCTTATAAATGCGAATATCGATTGTTTAAAAATTGAGGGTAGAATGAAATCCCCTGAATATGTAGCAACGGTTACTCGTATCTATCGAAAATATTTAGACCTTGCTTTGCAAAAAGACTCTTACCAAGTTCAAGAAGAAGATAAAAAGGATTTACTTCAAATTTTTAATCGTGGTGGATTTTCTACTGGACATCTAAAAAACAGTCCGAATAAATCCCTTGTGGATACAAGTAAACCCAATAATACTGGTATCTTAATTGGATATATTTCTAATTATAATAAAGAAAAGGGACATATTACCTTAACATTACTGGATTCTTTAGAAATTGGAGATACCGTTTCTTTTGAGAAAGAAAGCTCTAAATATACCGTTTCTGAACTAATGAAATCCAATTCAAATCGAATAAGCGAATCTTCCGGAAGTACTGTCACGATTGGACGAATGAAAGGAAATATTCGTGTCGGAGATAAAGTATATAAAATGGCTAGCAAAGCTTTATTAAAACAAGCTCAAATGACTTTTAATGATAAAACAGAACTGAAAAAGATTCCTCTTTCTGCAACAATTACTTTACAAAAAGAAAAACCAGTTTTGTTAACCATTTGCCCTGCTGTAAAACCATCCAATATTTATTATAATTTAATGGTATCGGTTCAGTCGGAAGAAGTGCCAGTTCTCGCTAAAAATCAACCAATTGATAAAGAGCGTATTTGTTCACAACTTTCTAAAACTTCTAACACACCTTACGAATTTTCTAAAATAGAAGTAAAATTAGAACCTAATTTATTTCTACCAAATATCCGTATTTTAAATGAACTTAGAAGAAAAGCTCTTAGCAAGCTTGAAAATTTAGTGCTAGAAAAAATAGAAAGAAAAAACAAATATCCTATTGTTAATGTACCAGAAAACCAAAAAGCATCAATCTATTCTGATCAAATTTCTTTGTTCTTTACAAGATTTCGAGAAGATCTCGATTATGAGAAAATAGAAAATGTTGATCGAATTTGTCTCCCTTTTACTTGTTTTATGAAAGGAAGCTTTAAAACACATTTACAAGATTTAACGAATTCTCATTCTGTTTATGTGGTTCTTCCTACTATTATACGAGAGAATTTTCAAAACATAATAAGCACAACAATTGATCAAATCATTTCTTCTTATCCAATAAAAGGATTCGTTATCTCTAATATCCAAGGAATTTCTATGGCCCATAAATTAAACACTCTTTATCCAAATCGTTTTGAATTTATTGCAAATTATACTTTAAATGTGTTTAATTCTGTTTCTGCAAATGAACTTAGAAACTTAAATATTCATACTATTACTATTTCACCAGAACTTGATAAAGAAACAATATTATCCCTTTGTTCTTCTGTTGGTAACTTTTCTGAACTTATGGTATATGGTAATTTACCTGTTATGAATGCAAATTACTGTCTTCTTGGCAAAACAAATCAATGTTTACCTACTTGCCCATCTTTTTGTACAGAAGATACAAAATACTATTTAAAAGATCGTCTTGGTTTTTATTTTCGTTTATTACCAAATCGAATTCAAACAACTTCTACAATATTAAATAGTAAAACATTATCTATCTCTCCAAAAGAATTTCCTTGTTCTTCTTATCGAATTCAGATATTGGATGAAGATTTAGATCAAATTAACCATATTATTCAAGTAGTTAAAAATAAAGATCGCTTTGAGGGAAAAGAATATACAAATGGCAATCTAAATCGTGAAATATAATAACTAGTCTTATTCTTTCCTAAAAACAAAAAAAGCAATTACAATGAAGTTTCCTTCAAGTTGTAATTGCTTTTCTTTTTCTTATACTGGATTACTACTAAGTTTAATAATAAGATCCATATTATCATCCTCTGCAGCTTTATTCTTTCGAATCATCCCACATTTTTCACATTGAAATACAATAACATATCCCTTTTTGGCACTCATCTCAATTCCAATTGGCTTTAACATTCCGTGGCATTCTTCTGCACGGTCTCCTGGATTTTTATCTACATGTTTTGAATACAAACAATGAGGACAATGATTTCTACAAGAATAGCCTAATTTTGGAATTTTCTTACCACAATGTTCACATATAAATTCTTCGTCTATTTTTGTAAAATTACTTTGTTTTAACATTTCTTTTCTTCCTTTTTTAGTATTTAAAATCTCCCCCACCAATAAATTCACGAAGTAATGAATTTGATGGAATTAGTTCTTTTGGTATTGGTTCGAAATATTGTAATAAATCACACAATCTTTTCGCTTCTGCATATTCCTTTTCTGAAGCATCAATTTCTTCTAATAAAGGCATTGCATATGTTTTTAATACAGAAATTTCATAAATTAAAGAAGTATTAAACATAACATCTGCTTCCTCTTGGAATGGAAAGATATTCTTTCTCTCTCCTGCATTTACCGATTTCCACATTTTTAATGTATGAAGTGCAGAATATCCTCTAAATTGATAATCTCTTACAATCCTTCTAATTAATCTAGAATCCGTTGTAGAAATACGATTAAAATAATCGATATTTAGAACAGTAAGTGCACTAATATATACTTTAAATTTATTTTCTTTTGGAATTTGTGAAGTCAATCGATCATTTAAACAATGAATTCCTTCAATTACTAAGATTTCATCTTTCTTTAATGACATTGTATTTCCATTATATTCCTTTTTTCCTGTATGGAAATTAAATGTTGGCATATCAATGGTTTCTCCATTTAATAACTTAGATATATGGTCATTAAATAATTTTAAATCAATGGCTTCTATATGTTCAAAATCATAATTTCCATTTTCATCTTTTGGTGTATCTACTCTTTCCACAAAATAATTGTCTACTGAAATTGTCACCGGTTTAATCCCGTTTAATTGTAATTGCAACCCCAATCTTTGAGCAAATGTTGTTTTTCCTGAAGAAGAAGGACCAGCAATTAATACCATTTTTATTTTTCTGTTTTTTGCTACTTGGTCTGCTATTTGAGAAATCTTCTTTTCGTGTAATGCTTCATCTAATAGAACGATATTTTTTGCATTTCCATTTTTCACTTCTCGATTTAATTTATATAAAGTATTTACATCTAGCATTCTATGAATATCTTCATAATCTTGTAGTGCTGCTAATAACTTTTTATTTTCCTTAAATTCTGGTAATTTTTTTATATTTTCTTTGCTTGGATATCTTACTAACAATCCTTTTTTATATTTTACTAAGTCATATATTGGAATATATCCTGTCGATATTGGCATTACCCCATAGAAATAATTATAATAATCTTCACAATAATATAAAGAAACATATTCTTTGCTTTCTGTATCTAGTTGTAAAATTCCTCTTAATGTTTTATTCTTTTTATAAAATTCTCTTGCTTCTTCTTTGGATAAGATTACTTTTTTTATTGGAAGATCCTGATCAATAATTTCTTGCATCCTTTTATGAACTTTTTCAATCATTGTTTCTGTCACTTTCATATTATCAATTTCACAAAACATAGAGCTTGATAATTGATAATCTACCGTAACAAGAGCCCTTGGATATAATTCATAAAATGCTTTTGCCATAATATACATAAGACCTCTTATATAAATCTTCATTCCATCCTGATCTTCAATATTAATTAATTCTATCTTAGTATCTTCTGTTATCATAAAATCCAATGGTCTTATTTGATTATTACATTTACAAGCAATAATTTCTTTTGTACATTCTTCTTGTAAAATTTGATTTACTTTCATCGGCTTTGTTATTTCAAGTTCTTTATCTTGATATGTAATTTTCATACTTTTTCCTCCATTCGTTTTAACATATCTATTTTACCGTCTATTTTCATATCCGTCAATTTCTTTTTTCTTCTATCGATTATATGGATTATTTCTTTCTATACTATACTTTTAATGTATTCCATTTTCCATAATTTATGCTTTTTCTACCAACCTCTTTGCTTTCCTTTAAAATCGGGTACATATTCTTGTTCGTGCTTTCCTAGATCTTGCATATAACCATTTGTAATATTTTGCATATACAAATACCTTTCAATCGTTTTATATTCTTTTCGCGTAATCTTTCTATTTAATTTTTCTTCTTCTTTCGCTTTATAAGTAGGAAAATATTGCGCCATTACACTAACATACACATCTTCCGATAGATTTTCTTTCATCCATTTTAAAATATGCTTACTATTTTCAATATAATTTGGCAAAATTAAATGTCTTACGATTAATCCTCTTTGAATCATCCCTTCCTCATTAAAAACTGGGCCTCCTACTTGTCTTTCCATCTCTTTTAAAGCTTTTGTTGTAATTTCGAAATAATGATCAATATTAGAATATCTTTTTGCAATTTCATTGTTATAATATTTAAAATCCGGTAAATAAACATCAATATAACCTTCTAGCTCTTTTAATGTTTCTAAGGTTTCATATCCATTAGAATTATATAAAATAGGAATATGTAGTCCGTTCTTTTTTGCTATTTTAATCGCTTCAATAATATGATAAACATACATCACAGGTGTTACTAAATTAATATTGTGAACACCTTTTTCTTGTAAGTTTATCATTTTCTCTGCCAATTCTTCTATTTCCATCTCTCTTCCAAAGTGTTCTTGGCTAATCTCATAGTTTTGGCAAAATACACAATTAAAATTACAATTTGAAAAAAAGATTGTTCCTGAACCTTTTGTTCCACTAATACAAGGTTCTTCATATGGATGGATTGAAATTAATGCAACTTCTAATTTACTTCCAGCATGGCATCTTCCTCTTTTTCCTTCTAAACGATTTACTTTACATTGATGTGGACATAATTTACACTCTTTTAATTGTTCTAACATATGCTTCCTCTCGTTCCTTTTATGAATTTAATGTCTTTTCAATAGTTTTATCTCTCTTCTTGTACTCCTTATTATATACATGATTTATTAAGTAAATCAACTAAAAAATATTTTAATTGTTTTTCAGCCAGTATTTAAAATACTTTCTCCTATTTCCTTAAAATAAGGATAACACTGTAAGTCAAAAAGTAAAATTCGAATATCAAAAATAAAATAAAATATTTTTTATCAGCATTGAAGTTTTCCATTTTTCATGCTATAATTAAAGATAGGTGTTTCACAAAATCACAAAAATTTTTTTCAACGCTGTTAATTTCTACAAAATTTACTCAAAAAGATAAAAGGAAAGGAGGCGTTACTATGTTGTCAGTCGCTTATATAACCAACATCAATTTTTTTGTGAAAGGAGTGAATGCCAATGAAACAAAACGAAAATGTTCTTAAATCAGTCTTCTTATATCATACTCTAATCATTATTTCTCTAATTATTGCTACATCTATCGTGATACTGGCGATATTAGGCTATAGTGTTTCCGGAACAGTTGATCCTTCTAATCAAAGTGCAGAGTTAGATATATGTCAAGAACAAAATATGTTAGAATAAAAGCTATTCCTTTTGGATTAGCTTTTTCTTTTCTAAATTTTCCGAAATTTTGTCATTACAGTAGCACCCATAGTGAAACGGGTGAGCAACTAGTTATTTATGATTGTACAGATAATAAAGGAAAAATCGAGGACAATGTCCCCGATTTTCTTAACAGCCTTCTTCTTGCCATCTTATCATTCTTATTTCTGAGCGAATACTTTCTAATATGTTCTTTACTTTACTAAATCTAATGTTGGAAAGATTTCATCTTTTTAACATCTAACATTTTTCCTTTTAAAACCGATTCTTTGCTTCTCTATTGCTTTTTGTATCGCTTCAGTTGCAATCGGCGTCTTACAACTTGTATCTCCCATATCAACAAATACTTTCCCGATTTTTTTAGCTACCTCTATCGCTTCTTCATGTAATGGTTTATATGAGATTCCAACCGTTATTATAAAATTATTCATTGCATAGCGAACTCGATTGGGGCTAGAATGTATATTTTTCTCTATCTCCATCAAGTAATTGTACAATTTTTCTTTTTCAAATTGGTTATCATCTTGATAACCAAGAAGCCAGCAATAACACGACCAACCAGCAGATGCATATAACTCTTTATCACTTCCTATCCATTTATCAGCAATCTTTTGTGCTATTGGTGATTCTGCTAAAGTTACAGAAACAACATAATCGGCAATTCCATAACAATAAGCCTCTTGTATCCATTTTTCAAAATCTGCTTTGGTCATTCGCTCAGGATCTGCAATCATACCAGCTAAATACATTGCATCATAATTTCCTGTTTCATATAATTTCAATGATAACTCATAATTTCTTTTTAATTTTTTTGCAATTGGTTTCAAATTTCCTGTGGTTACACCATATAGCGGTTCTCTTGCTCCATGTTTTATATAAATACGTTTTATTTCTTCTTTCCCTAATTTTTCTAACTCCTTCATAACCATATTAATATTGTTTTCCATTGTATCATCCTTTTTTCGCTTTTTATGCTATTATATCCAAACTACTGAAAATTTATTTAAATTCTTATTTCATTATACTCAAATTATATCCTTCATAAAATTAAGATCTGACGAGTTTTCCTATGCGAATAAAAAAAGCTAGTAATAAATTACTAGCTTTTGGTTCCAACGAAGTAGTTGTTTACAACTTTTTAGCTCTCATAACGATTGATACAAATATCAATCAATTTATTTACTATAAGTAATTTAACATAATTTTTCTGTTTTAACAAGAGCTAGATTAATTTTTTCTAAATATTTTTAAAATTTTTTCAAATATTTTCTGATACCATCTTTGCTCTATACATTCTGTTAAATCTGTGACATTTGTATTTGCCATTTTGCTTAATTCTTTGTTCTTAAATAATTTATTTGTATTATATTTTTCACTTAATTCTTTTTGATATTTTATTTCATTTTGCTTTAATTTCTCTTTGAATACTTTTCTTTCTTCATCATTACACCAATATTTCTTATTTATTATTGATAAAATACCTATAGTCTTATTTTTTAATCCCATATCTCTTATTCTTTTGCTATAATCCAATTTAGGCTTATATGTTTTTGATGTGTTTTCTTTCAAAAAATCCATAAAACTCTTTGGTATTTTATTAACATCAGTTTCTTGGGTATGTTCTAATATATCTAATGTTTCAGCTATAGCTTCTCTATATTCTTGGCTTACCATTTTTCTCCTTTCTTTTGTTTGAAATTTATAGTTCTTTTTTACTTTTCTCATCTTCTTCTATTTTCTTATTTGCTAACTCAATCAAATGTCCTTGAGCCTCATCTGTTAAGCCTTTTCTTGATATTTCAGCTAAATCAATAGCTATATCATGAGCAGATATCTTTGGCTGTTCTTTAATAGTTTGACGAACTCCTCCAGCAAATAAAATACCACTACTATTATCATAAATCGAATATCGTATACCACCAGATTCACCTACTAATTTCATATTAGGCTGTCCTTTTACTATTTTTTGTGTTTCACTATTAAAAAAATTAATTCCTTCTTCCATTACATCTATACAACATAGTTTGTTTTGTCTGCCACCATCATTATTTTTCATCCTATATTTAATGCTTGGTGAAGATATTATTTTATAATGATCATTTGTAATACTTGATACTCCATCACAAAATCTATGATAAGTATATGTATTGTAATCGTATATATCCTCAGCAGACGGTAATGGTTCATCTATTTCACCATGTTCCCAAAATGTTCCTTCTCGATCAAAATAACCAAAACCTAAAATTTTCTTTCTGCTTAATAAATCAGGAAGGGATTGTAAAAAAGTATTATAATCTTCTAAATTATATCTACCAGTTATAACATCATCCTGAATTTTTTGATTTAAATCTCTTATTGCTTGTATTTGTATTTCACTTAATTTGCTTCCTGATTGTTCTTCATATTTTTTTAAATATATTTCTAGGCTATAAAAATTAAGATTATCTTGAATTGTCTTTTTTAATTGCCCGAACCTATCTAACGTTAGTTCTTCAATCTTTTTATTTAGTAAATATTGATAACTACTCTTTTCGTCGTCTGTTGAATGTAAAGTCTTATGTATTATGATGTTAGCTAAACTTAAATCTGTTTCTCTTCCATTTTGCGTTTGAATAGGTTCTATATTAGTTTCGTCATTTCTATTTTTTTCTTGCTTTTCAATAAGTCTTTGAATTCTTTTTCTAAATAAATCCTCATTATTGCCGAAATCATGAATATAAATGGCATCATTTAATCTTATCAAAAAATATGATCCTCTTGGCTCTACTTCAGGTTTCATTTCTCTTCTAAATATAACATTTCTGCCTTCTATCTTTGTATGATAATATGCTAAAGATTTTCGAGTATCATCTACATAATAACTACAAATTTCAGTTACTTTCATTCAAATATTTCCTTCTATCATTTTTTCATTGTTTTTTTTATTATAACACATCATATATGTAAATAGAAATCTTTTTTTCAGATTTTTTCGTAGCACAGGACTGTTGCTCTGCCACAATTCCTATTTTACCATTGATAAAAGTAGGAGTATAGAGAGCTCACATATAAATTTAAGTCGTTGTTTTAGACATTCCTCAAATTCTAGTTCTTGTTTAATTATCTTCATTTTTCGCACCATCTTTTCGTTTGGATGATTTCATATTGCTTTTAAGCAACAAAAAAATCAACCAGATTTTATTTTCTGATTGATTTTTGTATCTCTCTGTTCTATAAAAAGTTCGAACAAAAACGTCATTGGTGGGCAGGGATGGATTCGAACCATCGTACTCAAATGAGAACAGATTTACAGTCTGCCGCCTTTAGCCACTCGGCCACCTACCCATTTGCGTTAATTTTATATTTCTATCGCTCAACGCTTT